>CANGCZ010000038.1 GCA_947452325.1 Comamonadaceae bacterium
GATCTGTTCAATTCACACAAACACATCCATTTAAGTCCGCAACAACGCCAACTGGCATATGTATTTCAAAACTACGCTTTGTTTCCCCATTTGACTGTGGTGCAAAACATGGCGTTTTCCTTGCATAAGTATTGGTTGAATCCACCGAAAAATACACAATCAGAGCAAGTGGAGTATTGGCTGAATAAATTGGAGCTCAAACCATTGGCTCACCAGTACCCGCACCAACTCTCGGGCGGACAAGGCCAGCGTGTGGCTTTGGCGCGGGCCTTGATCATGTCGCCCAAAGCGGTGTTGCTGGACGAACCTTTTTCTGCGCTGGATGAAAAATTGCGCAACAACTTAAGGCAGGAATTGGTGGACTTGCAAACCCAACTGTCGTTGCCCATGATTCTGATCAGCCACCATCCCGACGATGTGAGAACTTTCGGGGAAGAAATAATTTGTCTCTCCCACGGACAAATTCTGGAAAACCCTGCCTGAATTAGCTTAAAGTCAATCAATCGACTTTTGCGAAGGAATGTCACCATGCGCACCCGCTTTCAATCTGCCATCGGCTTTGGCTTATTTGTTTTTACACTGGGGGCTTCAAACGCCGTTGGCGCTCAGGACGCTTCCACTGCATTGCATGTACGCGCCAACGCCGCCATGTGTGCCAACTGCCACGGCAGCGAGGGTCACACGGTCAAAGACTCTGCCGTGCCTTCCATCGCCGGTTTGCCGCGCGATTACATGGTCCAACAAATGCATGCGTTTAAAGACGGCAGCCGCCCGGCCACCATCATGCACCAGATCACCAAAGGTTTGAGCGAAGCGCAAATCACTTCTCTGGCCGACTATTTTGCTGCCCAAGCGCGTTAAGGAACAAGCATGAAAAGAAGACAACTGCTGCAAGCCGGTCTGGCCTTAGGCGGTGCTCAAACGCTGGCACTGCAATCGCTGTGGGCGGCGGCAGCCACCTTGCCCGCCAAAACACAAGTGGTCGTCATCGGTGGCGGCTACGGCGGGGCCACGGCCGCCAAGTACATACGCATGCTCTCCAATTACAAAATCAGCGTCTTATTGGTAGAGCCCAACAGCAGTTTTATTTCCTGCCCCATGTCCAATCTGGTCATAGGCGGTAGCAAAACGCTGGCTGACCTGACCACGCCTTATGACGCACTGATGACCCGCTACGGCATCACGCTGGTGCGCGACCGCGTCACCGATATCGATATACAGAAAAAATCTTTGAAATTACTCAACGGCCCCAACATAGGCTACGACAAATTGGTGCTGTCGCCAGGCGTCGACATGATGTTTGACAGCATCGAAGGCCTGCGCGATGCCAACGCAGAAGGTCAAATTCTGCAAGCCTGGAAAGCCGGACCCGAAACACTGGCTCTACGCAAGCAACTCGAAGCCATGCCTGACGGTGGTGTTTACGCTTTGACAGTGCCGGAAGCACCTTACCGCTGCCCGCCCGGACCGTACGAGCGCGCCAGCCAAGTCGCGCATTACTTCAAACAAGCCAAGCCCAAATCCAAGGTATTGATCCTCGACGCCAACCCGGATGTCACTTCCAAAGCCGGTTTGTTCAAAAAATTCTGGAACGATAACTACAAAGACATCATCGAATACCGTCCCAACCACAAGGTGACAGCGGTCGACGCTGAAAACAGCAGCATTCGTTTTGATGTGCAAGAAACCGTGAAAGCCGATGTGCTGAATGTGCTGCCCGCTATGCGCGCTGGAGCCATCGCTTTGCAAACCGGCTTGGCCACCGCCAACAACCGCTGGTGCGGCATCCACTACAAAACTTTTGAATCCATCGCTGCCAAAGACATTCATATTCTGGGCGACGCGATTTTGGCTGCGCCTGCCATGCCCAAGTCAGCACACATGGCCAACTCACACGCCAAAGTGGCCGCGTCTGCCATCGTGGCGCAGTTATCTGGCCTGGACATCAATGACACACCGTTTTTGACCAACACTTGTTACAGCTATGTGAGCGACAAACTGGTGGTACACGTGGCCTCGGTACACCAGTACAACGCCGAAGAAAAAACCTATAAAACCGTGGCCGGGTCAGGCGGTTTGTCCAGCGAAGCAAATGCGCTGGAAGGTACTTATGCTTGGAACTGGGCGCAAAACATCTGGGCCGATTCGCTGCTTTAATTCCATTCAAACGCCACCCTGCCAGCCACCAGAGTGGTTTGCACTTTGCCGGGCATCAGGCTGCCGTTCATGTCAAAAGCAAACGGTGTGTGCTTGCTCTGGCTCTGCAAGCTTTGGGGCTCGACGCGCCATTGCGTTGCTGCTTTGTAAATGCAAATATCAGCGGGTGAACCAACCACCAATTGGCCCAGTCCCTGACCGGTGGCACCGAGCAAGGCTGCCGGTGCACTGGTGACCACTTGCAAAGCGCGCATCACACTGACACCGCTTTGCTCCGCCCATTTCAAGCTGGCGCTCAGCAACATCTCCAAGGCCGTGGCGCCCGGTTCGGCTTGTGCAAACGGCAAATCTTTGGCGTCTCCTTCGACGGGCGTATGGTCTGATACCAGCACATCTATCGTGCCATCGGCCAGCCCTTGACGCAGCGCCTCGCGGTCACGCTGCTGACGCAATGGCGGCGTGAGGCGCGCGCGGGTGTCGAAATATCCGACATCGTTATCGGTGAAGTGCAAATTGTGAATGCTGACGTCTGCGCTGATGGCCAGGCCTTCCGCTTTGGCCAGGCGCACCAACTCCACACCTGCGGCACTGGACAAACGACACACGTGCACACGCGCACCGGTGCTGCGCATCACATCAACAATGGTGTGCAAAGCAATGGTTTCAGCCGCCACCGGCACGCCGCTCAAACCCAGTCTTGTTGCCAGCGGTCCGCTGGCGGCCACACCTTTGCCTAAGTGCACGTCTTGTGGACGCAGCCAGACGACATAGCCGTAAGTGGCTGCATATTGCATGGCGCGTTGCAAGGTCTGGGTTTGCGTCATACCGTGTTCGGCTTGAGAAAAACCAATGCACCCGGCCAAGGTGAGTTCGGCCATGGGTGTCAGGCTTTCGCCCGCCAGCCCGCGCGTGAGCGCGCCCAGCGGAAAGACGCGCGACAAATGCAAACGCGCGGCGCGAAATTGCAGCATCTCGACCAGCCCGGGTTCATCCAACACAGGTTGCGTGTCCGGCGGACAGACCACGCTGGTCACGCCGCCTGCAACGGCTGCAGCCAATTCAGTCTCAAGCATGCCTTCGTGTTCATGGCCGGGTTCGCCTAAACGGGCGCAAGCGTCCACCAACCCTGGAATCACCATGCAATCGCTGGCATCAATGGTTTGATCGGGTTTGAAGTCTGCAGGAATTTGGCCTATGGCCAATACATGGCCTTTTTGCACCGCCACATCAGCGCGCTGGCTAAAGCCGCTGGCCGGATCAATCACATGTCCGTGTTGAATCAGTATGTTCATGCGTCATTCCCTGCCACGATAGACATCACCGCCATGCGCACCGCTATGCCGAAGGTGACCTGCGTCAGGATGACGCTTTGCGGCCCGTCCACCACCGCAGATTCGATTTCCACGCCCCGGTTGATCGGCCCCGGGTGCATGACGATGGCGTCCGGTTTGGCCAATTGCATGCGGCTTTGCGTCAAGCCGAAGCTCTTGAAATACTCCTGGCTGGAGGGCAACAAAGCACCGCTCATGCGTTCATTTTGTAAACGCAAGGCAATGACCACATCACAGTCGCGAATGCCCTCTTCGATGTTGTGAAACACTTTGACGCCGAGTTGCGACAAATCACCGGGTACCAAGGTTTTAGGCCCGACCACACGCACCTCGGCGCAACCTAAGGTGGTGAGCGCATGTATGTCAGACCGCGCCACCCGCGAATGCAAGACATCACCGACGATGGCCACGCGCAGATTGGCAAAGTCTTTTTTGAAATGCCGGATGGTGTAGGCATCCAACAAACCTTGCGTGGGGTGCGCGTGTCTGCCGTCACCGGCGTTGATGACATGCACATGTGGCGCGACGTGCTCGGCAATCAAATACGGCGCACCGGATTCGCCGTGGCGCACAACAAAAATATCGGCTGCCATGGCACTCAGGTTGGCAATAGTGTCGAGCAAGCTCTCGCCTTTGCTGGCGGAAGAGCGTGCAATGTCCAAGTTAAACACATCAGCGCTTAATCGCTTGGCAGCAATTTCAAACGTGGTGCGTGTGCGGGTGCTGTTTTCAAAAAACAAATTGAACACCGACTTGCCGCGCAGCAGCGGGACTTTTTTCACTTCGCGATCGTTGACCGACACAAACTGGCTGGCCGTGTCCAATATGTGCGTCAGTATGTCGCGCGACAATCCTTCGGTGGACAGCAGATGTATGAGTTCACCGTGCCCGTTGAGTTGCGGGTTGCGTTTGTACAGCATCAACTGCCCTCCACCGAAAATACAAACTGACCGGTATCGTTGCGCATCAAACGCAGCGATTGGCCTGCAGGCAATGTCAAACGCGCAGCGGCGTAATCGGCTTGCACCGGCAACTCGCGCCCGCCTCGGTCGACCAATACCGCTAAGTGCACCGCTGCCGGGCGACCGTAGTCGAACAATTCATTGACCACTGCTCGAATGGTGCGCCCCGTGAACAACACATCGTCAATCAACCAGATGGCCGCGCCATCGACCTGAAAAGGCAAATGGGTGGCCGCACTGTCGGAGAGTCCGCGCTGAGAGAAATCATCGCGGTGCATGGAAGACGACACCACGCCTAAGGGTGTTTGCCGCTTCATGTCTGCATGCAGTTGTTCGGCCAGCCAGGCGCCGCCCGAAGTGATGCCGACCAAATGTGCAGTCGCCGGTAAGCGTTCGCGCAAGTCCTGCAACATCTGCGCGTACAAGGCTTGTGCATTCAAAGACAAATGACCTGTGCTCATGGGGTGAGGTTTCTTAAAAATTGATTCAGTATGACGCAGGCCGATGCAGCATCAATATCTGCAGCGCCATCGCTTTGGGCTTCGGTGGTGGAGTAGCGTTCATCGACTTCAAACACCGGTAACGAGAACCGGCCTTGCAATTGTCGGGCGAATTTTTTCGCGAGTACGGTGTTCTCGTGCGCCGCCCCATCCGGGTGGTAGGGCACACCAACCACCAATGCATCGGGCTGCCAGCGTTCAATGTGTTTGGCAATCAGCGGCCAACGCGCGTCGCCGCTGGCATGGACTGTGCCTTGGGGCTGCGCTTGTCCCAGCAAGCGCGAGGCATAAGCCACCCCGGTGCGTTTCAAACCGAAATCGAAAGCGAGAAAGGATTGCAAATGCGCATGTGTCAACGGCTGCACAGCCGCATTCATGCGTGACCCGCCTGCGGTGACAACATCCAGGCCTGCAAGCCCAGCAGCGCCAGCGCACTGTCATAGCGGTGCTCGATGGGCGTGTCAAAAATCACGTGATCGTCGGCTTCCACTGTCAGCCAGCTGTTCTCAGCGAGTTCGGATTCGAGTTGTCCTTGTGCCCACGCAGCGTAACCCAAGGTGATCAATACCCGCTTGGGACCGGCCCCGGTGGACAAGGCTTCAAGCACATCTTTGGAGGTGGTCATCTCCAGTCCGCCGGGTATGGCCAGGGTAGATGCATAAGCAGACTCGGATTGACCTGCTTTGCTGCCGATGTGAGACATGGGGTCGTGCAACACAAACCCGCGCTCGGTATGCACCGGTCCGCCCTGAAACACAGGCAATTCAATCAAGTCGGCCCGCCCGAGTTGCAGTTCCACTTTGTCAAACAGCGACTGCATGTTCATGCTGCTGGGTTTGTTGATGATCAAACCCAAAGCGCCGCGCTCGCTGTGTTCGCACATGTAAACCACGCTGCGGGAAAAGGATTCGTCCATCAGACCGGGCATAGCGATCAGAAAATGGTGGGTCAGGTTAATGGGCGCAGAATCCGTGGTCATGCAATGATTTTAAGGCTGAAGAAGATGGACAAACATTTCACACATTTTGCCTCTGTGCTGGTCTGGTTTCGGCGCGACCTGCGCATGGACGATCACACTGCGATGAGCCAGGCTTTGCAACACAGCGACAAGGTGTTCGGCTGCTTTTTGTTTGATCAGGCCATTTTGAAAGATTTACCCGCACAGGATAGGCGCGTGAGCTTTATCCATGCATCGGTGACCGAGTTGGACAAGCAATGGCGCGAACAAGCCGCCAACCCGGACAGCGGCCTGCTGGTCCGCTACGGGCAAGCGGCATCCAGCATTGTTCAACTGGCCCGCCAACTGGGCGTGCAAGCGGTGTTCACCCACCATGACGACGAACCGCAGTCGCTGGCACGCGACGCGCAGGTGCTGGGTGAATTGGCAAATGCAGGTATTGCATTTCACAGTTTCAAAGACCATGTGGTGTTCGAGCGCAGCGAAGTGATGACGCAAAGCGGCACGGCGTATGGCGTGTTCACGCCTTATAAAAATGCATGGATGAAAAAAGTCACGCCTGCTGATCTGGCCGAACGCCGCACAAGCGCCAAACCGGGGCAACTGGCAGTCATACCCGTGGCACTTCGTCAATCCATACCGACGTTGAAAAGCATGGGCTTTGAATCCGTTGATCTCTCAGCCTTGCACATACAAGCGGGCAACGCGGGCGCGCAAGCACTGGTGACAGATTTTGCAAAACGTATCTCGTTGTATGAAGACACACGAAACTTCCCCTCTGTCAAAGGACCGAGTTACCTGAGCGTGCATTTGCGTTTCGGTACCGTATCCATCAGGCAATTGGCGCGTCTGTCTTACCCGCTGGCGATCAAAGGAGACGAAGGTGCGCAAACCTGGTTGTCTGAATTGATCTGGCGGGATTTTTACCACCAGATCATGCATCACCATCCGCATGCCATGACCCGCTCCTTCAAGTCTGATTACGACGCCATCGAATGGGAGCACGGCAAAGCTGCCAATGCCTTGTTTCAGGCCTGGTGCGAGGGCCGCACCGGCTATCCGTTGGTCGATGCTGCCATGGCGCAAATCAACCAGACCGGCTACATGCACAACCGCTTGCGCATGGTGGTGGCGAGTTTTCTGGTGAAAGACTTAGGCATTGACTGGCGCTGGGGTGAGCAGTATTTCGCTTTGCATTTGAATGATTTCGATCTGGCCGCCAACAACGGCGGCTGGCAATGGGCGAGTTCCAGCGGTTGTGACGCACAACCGTATTTCCGCATCTTCAACCCGATCAACCAAAGCGAAAAGTTTGATCCTCAAGGCAAGTTCATCAAACGGTATTTGCCTCAGTTGGCAGGCCTGTCAAACAAAGACATACACGCGCCTTGGCTGGCCAAACCCTTGGATTTGCAAGCTGCAGGCCTTGAGTTGGGCAAAACATATCCGCTGCCCTTGGTAGATCACGCCCATGCGCGTGCCAAAACCCTGTTGCGTTATTCGATGGTCGCGAAGAAGAAAACGGCTTAGAGCTGCACCATTTCAAAGTCTTCTTTGCGAGCGCCGCATTCGGGGCAAGTCCAGTTCATGGGCACTTGCTCCCAAGGCGTGCCGGGCGCGATGCCTTCCTCGGGAGCCCCGGTGGCTTCGTCATAAATCCATCCGCAAATCAGGCACATCCAGGTCTTGTTCACAGTATTGTTTCCCAGGGTTTAAAAGGCCATTTACGCTTCACAAGCGTGGCATAGAATGATTCAAAGTATAGACGGCCATGAATCAACCTATTACCCTCACCGACGAAGGCCAAACACCCGAAATGGCGCATCCATGTGCCATGACATTCAACAGCAATGACCCCAGCGGTGCAGGCGGCCTGACTGCCGACATACTCGCTATGTCCTCTGTCGGCGCCCATGTCTTGGCGGTGTCCACAGGCAGTTATTTGCGCGACACCGCTGAAACCTTTGACCATGTGGCCATGGACGAAGACACGGTCGACGACCAGGCGCGCAACATTCTGGAAGACATTCCGGTGCAAGTCATCAAGGTCGGTTTTTGCGGCACTCCTGAAATCATTTCGGCCATAGCCGAGTTGTGCACCGATTACCCTGACGTGCCCGTGGTCGCTTACATGCCGAGTTTGTCCTGGTGGCAGGATGACCCCATTGAGGCCTACCAAGACGCGTTCATGGAATTGCTGCTGCCGCAAACCACACTGCTGGTGGGCAACCACTCTACGCTGTGGCGCTGGTTGTTGCCTGAGTGGGGCAGCGAACGCAGCCCGAGCGCGCGCGACATCGCCAAAGCGGCCGCCGAAAAAGGCGTGCCTTACACCTTGGTGACCGGCTTGCCGCAAGGCGGTCAACACATTGAAAACGCCTTGGCAACGCCTCTGTCTGTGATGGTCAGCGAAACCATAGAGCGTTTCGATGCGGTGTTCACAGGCGCGGGCGACACACTCAGCGCCACCGTGGCCGGATTGCTGGCCATGGGCGATGACCTTGAAGCCTCGGTCGCAGAAGCCTTCAGTTACCTCGATGGTGCCCTTGATGCAGGTTTCAGACCCGGCATGGGACACGCGGTCACCGACAGGTTGTTTTGGGCACAAGCCCCGGACAATGACGACGAAACCGACAACAGTCCGGATGACTTTTTACCGGGCCACGATACTCGCCATTGATTTTTTTCAACATCACTCATACACAACCATGACTGATCTCAACCAAACCCTGTTCAACCGTGCCAAACAAGTGATTCCAGGCGGTGTCAATTCACCGGTGCGTGCTTTTCGCGCGGTCGGCGGCACTCCGCGTTTTGTCAAGCGCGCCCAAGGCGCTTATTTTTGGGATGCAAACGACAAACGCTACATCGACTACATAGGCTCATGGGGCCCGATGATTCTGGGTCACGGCCACCCGGCGGTGTTAGAAGCCGTGCAAAAAGCTGCACTCGACGGCTTTTCTTTTGGCGCGCCCACTGAGCGGGAAATCCAGTTGGTCGAAGCTTTGCTCAAACTGATGCCGTCCATGGACATGGTGCGACTGGTCAGCTCGGGCACCGAAGCCGGTATGAGCGCATTGCGCCTGGCACGTGGCGCCACAGGTCGCAGCAAGATCATCAAATTCGAAGGTTGTTACCACGGCCACGCCGACGCGTTGCTGGTCAAGGCCGGTTCAGGATTGGCCACCTTTGGCAACCCGACCAGTGCCGGTGTGCCGCCCGAGGTAGTGCAACACACGCTGGTGCTTGAGTACAACAACATCCCGCAATTGGAAGAAGCGTTTGCTATCCACGGCAAAGAACTCGCGTGTTTAATGATCGAGCCGATTGCAGGCAATATGAACTTTGTGCGCGCCAGCGTGCCGTTCATGAAACGCTGCCGCGAACTTTGCACACAACACGGCGCCTTGCTGGTGTTTGACGAAGTCATGACCGGATGCCGCGTGGCATTGGGCAGCGCGCAAAGCGTGTACGCCAGATCGATTCCCGGTTTTGAACCCGACGTCACTGTGCTGGGCAAGGTGATTGGCGGCGGCATGCCGCTCGCAGCTTTCGGCGGCAAACGCGCGGTGATGGAACAACTCGCGCCCTTGGGGCCTGTTTACCAGGCCGGTACGCTCAGCGGCAATCCGGTGGCCACGGCTTGCGGTTTAGCCACCTTGCACGAAATTTCCAAGCCCGGCTTCTTTGATGCCTTGTCCGCCAGAACACGTTCACTGGTCGACGGTTTGACACAAGCCGCGCAAAAAGCCTGTGTGCCATTCAGCGCGGATTGCGAAGGCGGCATGTTCGGTTTTTTCCTGCTGCCTGAATTGCCGCAAAACTACGCCAAGGTGATGACCAGCGACAGCCCCAAGTTCAACCAACTGTTTCACGGTTTGCTTGATCGCGGTGTGTATATTGCACCGGCTTTGTACGAGGCAGGCTTTGTCAGTGGTGCGCACACCGCGCAAGATATTGCCGACACGGTGCAAGCAGCTGCTGAGGTATTTGCTTCCATTTAAAACACGGGCCTTGCTTGCGTGCGCGGCTACAAGCTGGCAGCATCAGTTATTTTCCGTGGATGGATATGACTGACATTCGAACACTGTTTACCCGCAGCTTGACGGTACTGGCCTGTGGCCTGTGTGCTTGTCCGTCAGCCTTGCAGGCCCAAGCCTTGAATGCGGATTCAGAAAGTGTTGCAAAGCAAAAACCTTTGTTGCTCTGGCTGAACGCCGGTTTTTACTCTGCACATTTCGATACCGACAAAGGCTTGCGCAACAGCAACCCGGGCTTAGGTGTGGAAGCAATCATCAATGAAGACTGGTCCGCCACCGCAGGCGGCTTCACCAACAGCGACGACGCGCGTTCCAACTACCTGGGTGCTTATTACCAACCCTGGCATTGGGGCAGATACAAAGCAGGTGTGGTCGGCGGGGTTTTTAATGGATACCCCAAGGCGTTTGACGGTGGCTGGTTTCCGGCGCTGCTGCCCGTGGCCACATGGGAAGGAGAGCGATTCGGTTTGAACATCGCGTTTGTGCCGCCGCTGAAAAACCGTTTGTACGGCGCCATCAGCTTGCAACTGAAGCTGCGTGTGCCTTGACAGTTTGAATGCGGTTTAACAGCAGCCTATCAGCGTCCGTTGGTCATTCAACAAGTGCTCAGCCCCAGTTTGCGTTCGCAATCTTGCAGTTCTTTCCATGAAGCGTCGTCGATAACAATGCCGTCACGCAGTCGCTGTGCCCGCGCCAGACGCTCGGGCTCACCTGCCAGCATCATGCCCTCGGTGCCCGGCGCGGCCGGGCTTTGGCGCATCCAATCGATGAAGTCCAATGCCTCTTGCGCAAAAAAAGCCTGATGTCCTAAACGCGCCGGGTCGATCACGATGCTCAGCATGTTGTTGATCACGGCTCGGCGTCCGTCGTGCGTGTGGTGCCAGGTGCCGCCGCCGCTGAGCGCGCCGGCCAACAGCTCGCAAGCCACTGCCATGCCAAAGCCTTTGTGTTCGCCAAAAGGCAGCAGCGCACCGGTTTTACCGTTTGACTGCGGCACCACCACCACGCCGGGATTGAGTGTGGGATGACCGTGTTCATCAATCAAGGTACCGGGTTCGGCGAGCCGGCCTTCGTTGTGCGCGACGCGCATTTTTCCCTGGGCCACGCGGCTGGTGGCGAAGTCCAGCACAAAAGGTTCGCGTGTGTTGTCGCCCCAACCCAGCGGTATGCCTATGCAACACGGGTTGGTGCCAAAGCGCGCGTCACTGCCTCCAAAAGGTGCCACCAGAGCGCGTGACCAGACGCTGACAAAGTGCAGACTGATCAAACCGCGCTCCACCGCCATCTCGGCGTAATGACCGATGCGGCCCAGGTGATGGGCATCGGCCAGCGAAAAAATGCAGCAACCGTGTTGC
>CANGCZ010000039.1 GCA_947452325.1 Comamonadaceae bacterium
GCAGTGTGGTGTTGCAACGCTGCGCTCACTGGACACCTGTGGAAAGACCGCATGAATGCATCCGTGAAACGCGGGATTTTTTAAAGCGTAACGCCTGAAGGCAAAACCATGAACCCAGTCTTGTTTACCAATGTGAATGTGTTTGATGCCAGCGGCGACATGCCTTTTGCAGGTGAAGTGCTGGTGCAGGGCAACAAAATTGTGCGTGTCACCCGGGCGGTCAACGGCATGCGAAATATGCATGTGTCCGGCCAAACCATCATCGACGGTGCAGGTTGTTTTTTGATGCCCGGTATGGTGGAGGCACACACCCATTTTTCATGGAATGACCAACCCAGCTTAGATGCCATTCAACGCATGCCACCCGAGGAACATATTCTCTGGTGCGCGCAAGTGGCCAAGCAATACCTGGACATGGGCTGGACCAGTTGCGTGGGAGCTGCGGCGGCCAAACCCCGGCTAGACGTCGTCATTCGCAATGCCATCAACGACGGCACTATCATCGGGCCGCGTTACACCGCACCTAGCCAGGAAATCACTGTTCCCGGCGGCTTGGGAGACAGCACCCAGCCGCATCTGCCGCAATCCGAGTTTGCGTTTGGCGCCGTGGTCAGCGGCAGCGATGAAATGCGCCGCTGCGTTCGCATGTTCTGCAAGTACGGTGTGGACACGCTGAAAATCAATTTATCCGGCGAATCCATCACTGGCATGTCCAGCGAGCAAAGTCAATTCACCGAAGAGGAAATCACCACCTGTGTACAAGAGGCAAAAAGTTGGGGCAAATGGGTGGCTGCACATGCTCGCTCCACCTGGTCGGTCAAGCAATGCGTCAAGCAAGGCATACAAGTCATCTACCACGCCAGCTTTCTGGATAACGAAGCCATAGACCTGCTGGACCAGCACCGTCAATCGCATTTCATTGCGCCGGGCCTGGCCTGGTTAATCAATACCTGTCATAACGCCAGCGAATACGGTTTGACCAAGGACGTGGTTCAAAAAATGGGCTACTTCAAAGAGCTGGACGCTGCCATTGAGTCCATGCGTGCTTTGCACAAGCGCGGCGTACACATCATGCCGGGCGGTGACTATGGCTTTGCCTGGACACCACACGGAACCAATGCCAAGGATTTGGAATATTTTGTCAAGCACATTGGCATGTCAAACATGGAGGCATTGCTGAGTGCTACCCAATGGGGTGCACCCATGATGCGCAGTACTGAGCCGTTGGGCCAGATCCGCGAAGGCTATCTGGCAGATTTGTTGCTGATTGATGGCGATCCCTTGACTGACATCACGGT
This sequence comes from Comamonadaceae bacterium, assembly GCA_947452325.1. GTDB lineage: Bacteria > Pseudomonadota > Gammaproteobacteria > Burkholderiales > Burkholderiaceae_C > Limnohabitans. The sequence goes on from CANGCZ010000039.1 coordinate 1,299, forward strand.
TTTACAGGACAAATCTCGGATTCTGTCTGTGATGAAGGATGGCAAGTTCCATCGCGAACCGCCTTCTTTGTCGTCGCGCAGCCAGACGGGAAGACCGGCTATTCCAACGCGTTGGGCCGCCTGAGCAAGGAGATGAACATGGGATCCACACTTTTCACCAACGTACGAATTCTTGACGGCAGCGGTGCTGCACCTTATGCAGGCAGTGTGCTGGTGGAAGGCAAGCGCATCAAACACATCAGCCGCTCCACTGCGCCTGCCTCTGCCGGGGATGCGATGCAAATCGATGCCGCCGGTGCCACGCTCATGCCCGGCATGTGCGAAGCCCATACACATTTTTCTTGGAACAATGCAGCCAATCTGGCGGGCATACAAACCATGCCTTTAGAGGAGCATGTGCTGTGGAGCGCCAAAGTCGCCAAGATTTATTTGGAAGCAGGCTGGACGTCTTGTGTGGGTGCTGCCTGTGCCAAGCCCAGGCTGGACGTGGTGATCCGCAATGCCATCAACAGCGGCCAGATACCTGGCCCGCGCTACTTGGCGGCCAGTCAGGAAATCACCGTGCCTGGCGCTTTAGGCGATGAAACCTTGCCGCATCTGCCGTTTCCGGAATTCAGTTTCGGCGCTAACGTCAACGGGGCTGAGGACATGCGCAAAACCGTGCGTTTGTTTTTAAAGTACGGCGTTGATTGCATCAAGCTGAATTTGTCAGGCGATAACTTCACCCCGGACTCACCCGCTGAAACCAATTGGATGACAGACGCAGAAGTAGCGGCGGCCATGGAAGAGGTCAAGATGCGCGGCAAACGCGGCACAGCCCACGCGCGTTCAGGTGCTTCTGTTCAACAAGCACTCAAGCACGGCGTTGAGATCATTTACCACGCCAGTTTTTGTGATGAAAAAACGCTGGACATGCTGGAAGCAGCCAAGGACAAGGTCTATGTCGTTCCCGGCATAGCCATCATCTATGCGCTGCTGAATGAAGCCGAGGCTTTCGGCATGACGCGCGCCAAGGCTGAAAGCCTGGGCTATGCCATTGAGTGGGAAGCCGCACTCAAATCACTGAGCGCCATGCACAAACGCGGCATTCGCGTCATGCCCGGCGGTGACTATGGCTTTGCTTTCACACCGCACGGACAAAACGCACGCGACTTGGAATTTTTTGTGCGTTACCTGGGTTTCACGCCGATGGAAGCCATACGCTCGTGCACTTTGTATGGCGGGCAGATCATGCTCAAGCCCAATGAACTCGGTCTGATCAAAGAAGGCTATCTGGCGGATTTGCTGCTGGTCGACGGCGACCCGTTGACCAATCTGTCGATCTTGCGGGAACCTTCGCGCATGCTGGCGGTGATGAAAGACGGTGTGTTCGCCAAACACCCGCCCGTCACGCGCGCCATGCCCTGGGAGCGTGCTGCATGAAGCGCAGCGAACTGGCGTTTTGGTGGCTGCTTGTTCTGCCGCTTGTCTTGCTGTCCCTTTGGGGGCTGTATGAAGACGCTGTTTTGTTTTTGAAAACCACACTCAATGGTCTGACTTTGGCCTCGCTGTATTTCATTGTGGCCAGTGGCTTCACCCTGGTGTTCGGTTTGATGCGCAACGTCAATCTGGCGCATGGTTCACTTTTTTTGATCGGCGCTTATGTAGGTTGGATCACCGGTGAATACACAGGTTCTTGGTTGCTTGCGGTACTGGCCGGTTTTGTTGCATCTGCCATTGTCGGGGTGTTGATTCAAGTCATCGTCTTTCGGCGTATGCAGGGCGAGGACTTGCGCCAAACACTGGTCACCATCGGTTTGTCTATCGTTTTGGCCGATCTCATGTTGTGGTATTTCGGTGGAGAAATTTACACCTTCGATCCGCCCGCCTGGATTTATGGCACCACTTCCCTGCCTGTCATTGAAAAGTTTCCAACCTACCGATTGGTTGTGTTGTGTGTGTCTATTGCGATTGGACTGGCGCTATGGGGGTTGCTGACGCGCACCCGCATGGGCATGATGATCCGCGCCGGTGTCGATGACCGTGGCATGTTGTCTGCCTCGGGTGTTAACGTGCAACGCATATTTGCATTGACATTTGCACTCGGTGCAGGATTGGCTGGTCTCGCTGGCGTGGTCGGCGGTACTGCCTTGTCGATCTCACCCGGTGAAGACACGCGTTACTTGCTGGCTTCTTTGGTGGTGGTGATTGTCGGCGGCATGGGCAGTGTGCCCGGAGCCGCTATCGGCGCATTGCTGATCGGACTGGCAGAGCAATTCGGTCAAGCCTATGCGCCCACTTACTCGGTGGTCTTTACATTTGTCATCATGATTGTTGCCTTGGCTTTCAGGCCGCGCGGCGTCCTAGGAAAAGCCACATGAGCGCAGCACAATGGCGCAGAGCCATGAACACGCAACAGCCGCGCGCCCAAGTCAACGTGGTGACCCAAGCGCCTGCGCGCAGTGAGACGCAGGTGCCGGCTTACTCTCAAGTGCAGGCAGTAGCAGAGCAAGCAAGTTGGTGGAACAAGGCTTGGGCGCATGTTCGATTCAGACACTGCGTGGTATTGCTGGCTTTGTTCATCTACCCCATGGTGGCTTCGCCGTTTTTCACCTATCAAATTGCCGCCCAGTCAATGGCGCTGGGCTTGATTGCTTTGTCATTGACATTTTTGGGCGGCTATGGCGGCATGGTGTCTTTGTCGCAAATGACCGTGGCTGGTGTCAGCGGTTATTTGATTGCCATATTCGGCACCAGCAGCATGTCTGCCATCAGTCTGGGTTGGCCCTGGTGGTTGGCCGTGGTGTTTTCAATTTTGATTTCCATGGTGTTTGCCACACTTGTTGGCTGGTTGTCAGTTCGTACTGAAGGCATACACACCATCATGATCACATTGGCCATAGGTGTTGCATTTTTTTACCTGACCCAGCAAAACTATGTGCTGTTCAACGGTTTTCAGGGCTTTAGCAAAATCAGCGCACCGACTTTAGGCGAAGTGGATTTCACACAACCAGAGGCTTTTTACTTTCTTGCGACCGGTTGTGCGCTCGCTGCCTATTGGGCAGTCAAGTACCTGGTACGCGCCCCTTTTGGCATGGCTTTACAAGGCATACGCGACAACCCCAGGCGCATGAATTCGCTGGGCTTTAACGTCACCGCGCATCGTTTGGCTGCACATGCTTTCGCTGGCTTTCTGGCTGCCATTGGCGGTATTTTGCTGGTTTGGTACAACAACCGCATTTCTCCCGGCTCTATCAACACCGGTGCGCTCATCAATATCTTGGTGATTGCCGTGTTGGGCGGTATGAAGCATCCCATAGGCGCATTCATAGGCGCAATTGCATTCGTCCTGCTGCAAAACTTTGCCATTGATCTGGTCGACAGGCAGCGTTTCAATCTTGTCATAGGCAGCGTTTTTTTACTTATTGTTTTTTTCTCGCCCGATGGTTTATTGGGCTTGTGGCAAAAATTGCGTGTGCGCTGGTCAAGCTCGAGCAGAGATGAGCGCACACAAGGAAGTCGCCGGTCATGAAAAACAACGTGTTTTCATGCAGGCAACCCGACGCTGTCCAGAGAGGACTGTGCGTCTTTTTCCGGCCATCCGGCCATCTTTCAACCTGAGGAGACAAAAATGCATTTAAGCAAAAGAACGCTGGCAAGTACTGTGATCAGCGCAGCAATCCTGGCGGCTACCACCGGTTTTGCTTTCGCAGAGGGCACTTTGAAAGTAGGCTTGCTTTCCATTTTGGAAGGCCCGTTTGCCGTGCCGGGTCAAGACGGTATTCGCGGCGCTGAACTTGCCTTGAAACAAAAAGGCGGCACTGCCGGCGGTATGAAGATTGAATTCATCAGTGGTTCATCGGACGGCAACCCAGACAAGGCTGTGGCCGCAACACGCAAACTGGTGGAGCAGGACAAAGTCCAAGTCATGATCGGCCCCTTGTCCGGCGACGAAGGTATTGCGGTGAAAAACTACGCCAAAACTCAGGCAGGCATCACCTTCATCAATGGTTCATCCGGTGCTCAGGCCGCCACGCTGAACGACCCCTCAACCAACTTCTTCCGCTTCAATACAGAAGGCGCGCAGTGGATGGTGGGTTTGGGCGATCACGCGCTGGCCAAGGGTTACAAAAAAATGTTCCTGATTGCCGAGGACTACGGTTTTCCTTATTCGCAAGTACAAGGCTTCATGGCCAGTTATTGCGCCAAAGGCGGCAAAGTGTTGGATAAAGCCTGGGTGCCACTGGGTACCAAAGACTATGCCTCTGTGATTGCCAAAATCCCTAAAGATGTGGATGCGTTACTGGTGGTGTTGGGCGGCTCTGATGCGGTCAACTTCCTGACCCAGTACGAGCAGGCCGGTGGCAACAAGCCCATGGTCGGCGGTTCCATCACGGTGGACCAGACCGTGTTGAACTACAAAGGCAAGCGCCGTGAATCATTGGTTGGTACGGCTTCTGCCGGACCGATGGCCGATTCACTGGACACGGCCGAGTGGAAAAAATTCGTTGCTGATTACAAAGCGAATTTCAAAGACGGCTTCCCCAGCCCTTCACTGTTCGCCTATCTATACTACATCAACACCAAGGCAGCGTTGGATGCGCTGGATGCTGTCAAAGGTGATTTGAGTGGCGGCCAGAAGAAATACCGCGATGCGCTTCAGAAAACCAAGTTTGTCGGCCCAGCTGGTGAAGTGGTGATCGATGCCAACCGCAACGGCGTCGGTCCCACCTACATCACCGAAGTGACCAAGGCAGCCGATGGCTCCTTGTTCAACAAAGTGGTCAAAACGGTTCCAAACGTCACCCAAACATTGGGCCTGCCTGAAGCAGAGTTCAAGAAAATGGGTTTGGGAACACGTGATATCCCGGACTGCCGCAAGTAAGCAGGGCTGACACACATGGCATCCATCACCGCATTGCGCTCGGCCATTACCACTTCGGTAATGCCGCGTCCGCCTCAGGCAGACGAAGTGCCTCTCATGTCTTCGGAGGCGCTGGTCCTCGAAGGTGTGACGCGCGCATTTGGCGCATTGCGGGCGGTGGATGACGTCACTTTGTCAGTGCTCGCCGGTGAAAAGCGCGCTATTTTGGGCGCGAATGGCGCGGGCAAGACCACCTTGTTCAATGCCATCACCGGCGACTTTCCGCCCACAGCCGGGCGGATCCGTTTTTTCGGCGAAGACATCACGCACATGGATCCCTTCGAACGCATACGCAAGGGCATGCGCAGAACCTACCAGTCTTCGCTTTTGTTCAGAAATTTGAGTGTGCGGGACAATTTGTTTCTGGCTGTCCGCGGTGTCTCCAACGCGCGTTTCAGTCTCAGACGTCCTGGCGCAGGCCACCCCTCTAGCGTGGCCACCCGTGAATTGCTGGAACGCGGCCGCTTAACGCATATCGCTGACGAAATGGTCAGTAATCTGGCGCATGGTCAACAGCGACAACTTGAAATTGCCATGGCTTTGGCCGGTGCGCCGCGGCTGATACTGTTTGATGAGCCAGCAGCCGGTTTGTCCCCGGCAGAGCGACGTGAACTGGTGTTGTTGTTGACGTCTTTACCCTCACACATGAGTTTTGTGCTGATTGAGCACGATCTTGAAATCGCTTTGCGTGTGGTCGAACGTGTCACGGTGATGCATAACGGCAGCGTCATCAAAACCGGTACACCTTCAGAGATTGAAAACGACCAACAAGTGCAAGCCATTTACATGGGAGGCAAGCACTGATGGCCTGGTTTGGTGAATCTTCTGTGCACACTTCTTGGAAGGGCCCATTGCTGGTCATTGAAGATTTGCATGTGTATTACGGACAAGCACATGCATTGCAAGGTATTTCTTTGAGTCTTTCACAAGGCGTGCTTGGCGTTGTCGGTCGCAACGGCATGGGTAAGACCACCTTGTGCAATGCCATCACCGGCCTGGTCCCTGCCAGCGGTAGTGTGCGTCTGGCGGGTGAAGAAATACTGGGTATGCCGCCGCATGACATCACACGGCGAGGCATTGCTTATGTGCCTCAGGGCCGCCGCATGTGGCCGTCTTTGACAGTAGATGAAACACTCAGGCTGGTCGCACCGCAACGCCGTGATGTCGATCGTGTGTATGCCATGTTTCCGCGCCTGGCAGAGCGGCGCGGTAATGGCGGCACACAGTTATCCGGCGGTGAACAGCAGATGCTCGCTATTGGGCGGGCTTTGCTGCTCAAACCCAGGGTGCTGGTCATGGATGAACCCACCGAGGGTCTGGCGCCGGTCATTGTTGAGCAGGTGGAGGCTTCGCTGAGACAACTGGCCACTGAAGACGGTATTGCGATTTTGTTGATTGAACAAAATCTGGGGGTAGCAACTGCCGCGGCTGACCGCATAGCCGTCATGGTGAACGGTCGTTTGCAGGCAGACATGCCTGCCGCTGAACTGGCGGCAGACAAAGCTTTGCAGGAACGATTACTGGGCTTGCGTGCCAGCGCCGAAGTCACAGAGGTCACTGAACAGACACTTGTTTCTGATCAACCGGCTCAAGTCATACGCGTCCAGCGTGCCCACAGCAACGAAGATGTGCCCTTCAGCCAGCAGTTTGCAGCCTCGACTTACCAAAGCCGCATTGAAGAAACTGATTTGGGCTTGGGCAGTTCATCCGGCAAAATTTTTGATTTCCCGGTGGCAACCAGCAGCAGCATGGCGGTGTATGTAGCGGGTACTTATGACACCAAGGGAAAGGAATTGTTTTTTCTGCGCCAGTGCCTGGAAAAACTTGGATTGCGAGCCATCACTGTTGATTTATCAACCAGTGGCAGACCTTCTTCCGCTTCGGTTCACCCCAGAGAAGTTGCAAAGTACCACCCCAAGGGAGAAAAAGCGGTGTTCAGTGGTGACCGTGGAAGTTCGGTCACTGCCATGGCACTGGCATTCGAGCAGTTCATTCAGCACCGACGCGATGTAGGCGGACTGATATCTGCAGGAGGTTCAGGTGGCACCACACTAGCCACCGCAGCCATGCGTGTATTGCCTATTGGCGTGCCTAAGGTCATGGTGTCGACCATGGCCTCCGGTGACACCCGGGCCTATGTCGGTCCCAGCGATATTTGCATGATGTATTCCGTGACCGATGTACAGGGCATTAACCGCATCAGTGAAAAAGTACTGTCGAATGCAGCGCATGCGATAGCAGGCATGATGACGCACACCCACAAGGGGGCTGACTCCGTCAAACCCGCCATAGGCTTGACGATGTTCGGGGTCACCACTCCTTGCGTTCAAGCGGTTACCAAACTGCTTGAAAACGAATACGACTGTCTGGTGTTTCATGCCACCGGCACCGGCGGGCAATCCATGGAAAAACTGGCGGCCTCGCATTTACTGAATGGCGTTATTGATGTGTCAACCACTGAAGTGGCTGATGAAATCGGCGGTGGAGTTTTGTCAGCAGGTCCGACACGAATGGATGTATTCGCACAATTCGATATTCCTTATGTCGGTTCATGCGGAGCGCTAGACATGGTGAATTTCGGGCCTTACGACGCTGTACCTGAAAAATTCAAAGCCCGAAACTTGTATCGCCACAACCCGAACATCACCTTGATGCGCACCACTGCCGATGAATGCAGATTGATAGGCGAGTTCATCGCCAAAAAACTCAACGCCATGCAAGGGCCAGTGCGATTTTTGATACCCGAAAAAGGGTTTTCAGCGATTGATCAGGCAGGCCATGCTTTTCACGATCCGCAGGCCGACCAAGCCTTGATCACTGCTTTACAAGCGACGTTCAAACCCACTGCCAAGCACAAACTTGTGCGTCTGCCATTGCACGTGAATGACGAAGCGTTTGCACAGGCATTGGTCAACGCTTGGCATGAAATCACGGTACGACCTGCCGTTTCTAAATCCGCTTGATATCCAAAGAGAAAGACCATGCCACGCATAGCACGAACAGCCATTCTTGATGCACTCAGGAACAAAGCCGCTCAAGGTTTGCCCATCATCGGCGGCGGTGCCGGTACCGGCTTGTCTGCCAAATGCGAGGAGGCGGGTGGGATTGATCTGATTGTGATTTACAACTCCGGTCGCTACCGCATGGCAGGGCGTGGCTCCTTGGCAGGTTTACTGGCCTACGGCAATGCCAACGACATTGTGTGTGACATGGCCAAAGAGGTGCTGCCAGTGGTCAGGCACACGCCGGTGCTGGCCGGGGTCAATGGCACGGACCCGTTCATGATTGCCGATGAGTTGCTGCACCGCTTGATTCAACTGGGGTTCTCGGGTATTCAAAATTTTCCGACTGTCGGATTGATCGACGGAATGTTTCGGGCCAATCTGGAAGAAACCGGTATGGGCTACGGTCTGGAAATTGATCTGATTCAAAAAGCCCATGCACTGGATTTGCTGACCACGCCCTATGTGTTCAATGCGGAACAAGCCGCTGACATGGCCCGAGCAGGTGCCGATATTGTGGTGTGTCACATGGGGTTGACCACCGGTGGCAATATCGGTGCATCGACAGCTTTGACATTGTCTGATTGCGTGGCGCCTATTCGCGAATGGTGTGAATCTGCTTTGCGGGTGAATCCTGATGTGCTTTTGTTGTGTCACGGCGGGCCGATAGCCACGCCCGCAGACGCGACCTGGGTGCTGGCGCAGTGTCCGCAATTGCACGGGTTTTATGGCGCGAGTTCCATGGAGCGTTTGCCGACTGAAATCGCGCTGACGCAAACCACGCGCGAGTTCATGCAAATCAAAAAAGCGACCTAGCCATTGGCAAGGTCAACAAAGTGTGTTGTTTGTTTTTTTAAGCTGGAGAAGAATCCATGACTGGCTCTCAATTTGGTGAATTCCTGCTCGGACTGATCGTTGTAGCGATTGTGGTTGCCGTGGTGGTCTGGTTGCTGCACTGGTTGTATTTGCGCAGCAGCAAAGAGCGTGCATTTGTGCGCACCGGACTTGGGGGAGAAAAAGTCGTGGTTGACGGCGGTGCATTTGTGTTGCCTATCTTGCATGATGTCATTCCAGTCAATATGAATACTTTGCGTCTGGAGGTGGTGCGCGGCCGGGACAAGTCGTTGATCACCAAAGACCGCATGCGGGTCGATGTGATTGCCGAGTTTTATGTGCGTGTGGCAGCGGATGCCATTTCGGTGGCCGCCGCCGCTCAAACGCTTGGTTTACGAACCCTGGAACCCGAGCGTCTGAAAGAACTCATTGAAGGCAAATTCATCGACGCTTTGCGCACTGCGGCCGCAGACATGACCATGGAAGAGTTGCATGAAAAACGCGGCGCTTATGTCAGACGAGTCAGAGAAGCCGTCGCTGAAGACTTGACCAAAAACGGTCTTGAGCTTGAAGCCGCATCGCTGACTCAGTTGGATCAGACCAGCATGGAGTATTTCAATCCGAGTAACGCGTTTGATGCTGAAGGCTTGACCCGTTTGACAGAGCAAATCGAGCGGCGTAAAAAACAACGTAACGATGTCGAGCAAGACACCATGATTGCCATCCGCAACAAAAACCTGGAGGCGGAAAAACTCTCTCTGCAAATTGACAAAGAAAGCGAATTTGCACGTATTGAACAAATGCAAGACGTGGAATTTGCCCGCGCCCGCCAACGCGCCGAATTGAACACCGAACGCGCCGAGCGTGAACGCGAATCTGAAAGCGCGCAGATATTGGCGCGCCAGTCGATTGAAAGCGCACGCATTCAATCAGACCAGACCATTGAACAGGAACGCATACGCAAAGAGCAGACCTTGCAAGCCATTGAAATTGAACGACGCAAGGCTTTAGAGCTTGCCGAGCAGCAACGCGCCATTGCGATTGCCAAGGAAAGCAAGCAGCACAGTGAAGCACTGGCTCAGGCTGACAAC
>CANGCZ010000040.1 GCA_947452325.1 Comamonadaceae bacterium
GGGCACGCCCGGACGTATTTTGGATCACCTCACGCGCGGCAACTTGCGTTTGGACTCGGTCAAAACTGTGGTGCTCGATGAAGCCGACCGCATGTTGGACATGGGTTTTTTCGACGACATTGCGCAGCTCATTCAACACTGTCCGCCCAAGCGACAAACATTGTTGTTCTCGGCGACTTACCCCGAAGGAATAGCCAAGTTGTCGGCGCAGTTCATGCGCGACCCGCAAACGGTGAAAGTGCAAACCGTGCACGCGGCAGACAAAATTAAACAACTGTTTTACGAAGTGCGCGAGGATGAACGCTTGCATGCGGTGTCATTGCTGCTTAACCATTTCCGGCCTGAGTCCACACTCGCGTTTTGCAACACCAAGCAGCAATGCCGCGAATTGCTGGCTGTGTTGCAAGCCCAAGGTTTTGACGCACTGGCGCTTTACGGGGAACTCGAACAACGCGAGCGGGATCAAGTGCTGGTGCAATTTGCCAACCGCAGTTGCTCGGTGCTGGTAGCTACCGATGTGGCTTCGCGCGGTTTAGACATCAGCCAGTTGAACGCGGTCATCAATGTGGATGTCACACCGGACGCCGAAATCCATATCCACCGCATAGGACGCACCGGTCGCGCAGATGCACAAGGCTTGGCATTGACGCTGGCGAGTTTGGACGAAATGGGTGCAGTTGGCCGCATTGAGTTACTGCAAAACATGGAATCCAATTGGTCCAAGCTGGACACGCTGACGGCAACACCGGGCGGCAGATTGATGGCACCGATGCGTACTTTGCAAATTGTCGGCGGCCGCAAAGAAAAAATCCGCCCTGGCGATGTGCTGGGTGCGTTGACAGGTGAGGCAGGCTTTAACGCAACGCAAATCGGCAAGATCAATGTCAACGAGTTTTCCACTTATGTGGCGGTGGACAGAGCGATTGCAGCAGAAGCAGTCGAGCGTTTGTCCAAAGGACGCATCAAGGGAAAAACCGTGCGCGTGCGCTTGATGGATTGATTTACATTACCAGGGTAATGTGATATCCTGAATTTATGTCTACCAAGCAATCCAAGCTGACTTCACAAGGCCAGGTTTCTGTGCCTGCCGCTGTGCGTCAGTTCCTCAGCTTAAGCCCCGGCGCCACCATTCTCTGGGTGCAGGAGGGTGAGCGCATGTGGGTAGAACGTGCCGCCACACACACGACCGCTGAGGTTCACCAAGCGCTGTTTGGTAATTCAGCACCCCCAAAGACCACAGACACGCCAGACAGCAAACAAGCCATTCGCAGCTTTATGCAGAAAAAACATGCACGCCATTGACACCAATGTGTTGGTGCGTTTGTTGGTCAGAGACGATGCAAAGCAGGCGAAAACCGCTGACAACTACATCAGCAAAGGCGCATGGGTATCGCATCTGGTGCTGGTAGAAACTGTGTGGGTGCTTGACGCTGTGTATCAGCGCAGCCCGCTTCAATTGGCAGCAGCAGTTGAACTTCTGCTATCGCATGAAAGCCTGGTGCTACAAGATGCAGATGTGGTCTTGGCGGCACTGACACATTTCAAAGCAAAACCTGCGTTGGGATTTTCAGATTGCATGGTGCTTGAAATTGCGCGCAAAGCCGGCCACTCGCCGCTGGGCAGCTTTGATAAATCTTTGGCAAAAGTCAGTGGTGTACACAAGCTCTAAAGACATGGTTTTTATGCGTACGGATTGGCAATCCCCAATCCCGCCAATACCTGCACTTCAAAAGCCTCCATCGCCTTGGCATCTTTGAGCGATGTTTCATGGTCCCAGCCTTGGGCATGCAATGCGCCGTGCACCAACAAATGCGCGTAATGCGCTTTCAATGACTTGCCTTGCTCCTTGGCCTCTTTGGCAATGACTGTTGCACACAACACCAAATCTGCCATCACCACCGGGGACTGCTGGTAATCAAAGGTCAGCACATTGGTAGCGTAGTCTTTGCGCCGGTAACTGGCGTTCAATGCGCGGCCTTCCTGCTCATTCACAATGCGCACAGTCAACTCTGCATCCATTGCCAATGCATGACGCAGGCAGCGCGTCACCCAATGGCGCGGTAATGCAGCGCGATGACGTGCCGCGTAAGCAATGTCGCCGAACTGCAATGACAAAGTCAGGTGTTTGAGAGCCATTTCAATCCGTTTTGCGGTGTTTGTCGTACGCATCGACGATACGAGCCACCAAAGGATGACGCACCACATCTTTGCTGGTGAAATGCGTGACCGCAATACCATCGACCCGGCGCAGTACATGTTCTGCTTCTATCAAGCCGCTGGGACTGCCTTTGGGTAAATCGATTTGACTGACGTCGCCTGTGACCACCGCTTTGGCACCAAAGCCTATGCGTGTCAAAAACATTTTCATTTGCTCTGGCGTGGTGTTTTGCGCTTCATCCAAAATGATGAACGCATTGTTCAAGGTGCGTCCGCGCATGAAAGCCAGAGGCGCAATCTCCAGCGCGCTGCGCTCGAACGCTTTTTGTACTTTGTCAAAACCCATGAGTTCATAAAGTGCGTCATACAGCGGACGCAAATACGGGTCAACTTTTTGACCCAAGTCGCCCGGCAGAAAGCCCAGTTTTTCACCGGCTTCAACCGCCGGTCTGGTGAGGATGATGCGTTGCACCGCGCTGCGCTCCAAAGCATCGACTGCACTGGCCACCGCCAGATAGGTTTTGCCGGTACCGGCCGGTCCGATGCCGAACGTGATGTTGTGGCTGGCGATGTTCTCCATGTAAAGCGCTTGCGTCGGCGTTCTTGCGCTCACCTCGTTACGCCGAGTGTTCAGTGTCTGTGCGTTGGACGGCATGTGCGAGTCACCGGCCAGCATCAATTGCACCTGTTCTTTGGGAATAGGTTTAGCCGCGCGTTCGAACATGGCCTGCAAAACTTCCAAAGCGCGGTTGGCATTGACTTTGAGGCCGTCTATTTTGAATTTTTCGTGGCTGTGAGAAATCTTGACCTGTAAGCCGGTTTCTATGGTGCGCAAATGTTCATCCAATGCACCGCATAAATTGCCCAGACGGGTGTTGCTGCTGGGACTGAATTGGTGGCGAATAATCAAAGTAACGATCCGCCAAGAGTGAACCCCGCGAGGGCGGGAAGGGGTTGTCGAAGAACCATGGTGTAGGTGGACATAAAGAAATTTTGTCTTTAACTGCTAAAGAAACAAAGCATACCCTAAGGGGAAAAAACCCAGCCTCAGAGCCGATTTCAATCGCGCTGATAATTGACTTTGCACAGTATTCACAGTGACATACACATGATTGGCAAACTCAGCGGCATACTTATTGAAAAAAATCCACCGCAGGTGGTGGTGGACTGCCATGGCGTGGGCTATGAAGTCGATGTGCCCATGAGTACTTTCTACAACCTGCCTGCAGTCGGCGACAAACTGAGTTTGCTCACGCATTTTGTGGTGCGCGAGGATGCACAAATTTTGTATGGCTTTGCCTCCGCCGAGGAACGCGTCGCTTTCCGTCAATTGATCAAAATATCCGGTGTGGGTCCGCGCATGGCGCTGGGTGTGCTCAGCGGTTTGAGTGTGGCCGAACTGGCGCAAGCCATCAGTTTGCAAGAAGCAGGCAGACTGGTGAAGATTCCCGGTGTGGGTAAAAAAACAGCAGAGCGTTTGCTGCTCGAACTCAAAGGCAAGATGGGCAGCGACCTCGGTGCGAACGCAGTACCGCAAGTACATTCAAGCCAAAACGATATTTTGCAAGCACTGATGAGTTTGGGTTACAGCGACAAAGAAGCCTCGGCAGCTTTAAAGCAATTGCCCGCAGACATCGGTGTCAGCGACGGTATCAAGCAGGCCTTGAAGGCCTTGGCCAGGTAAACCATGAGCATACAAACAGACAGCTTTGCAGACGACTTCAAACCCGACAACCGTGTGGTGTCAGCCGCACCAGTCAGCCCCAGGGAAGAAGCGATAGAGCGCGCCCTGCGTCCCAAATTACTGCAAGAGTACGTGGGCCAGACCAAGGTGCGCGAGCAACTCGAAATTTTCATTGGTGCGGCTCGCCAACGCGATGAAGCACTTGACCATGTGTTGTTGTTCGGTCCGCCCGGCTTGGGCAAGACCACCTTGAGTCACATCATTGCGCAAGAGTTGGGAGTGAATTTGCGCCAGACCAGCGGGCCGGTGCTGGAAAAGCCCAAGGACTTGGCTGCCTTACTTACCAACCTGGAAAAAAACGATGTGTTGTTCATCGATGAAATCCACCGTTTGTCTCCCGTGGTCGAAGAAATTTTGTATCCCGCGCTGGAGGACTACCAGATTGACATCATGATTGGCGAAGGCCCGGCGGCTCGCAGCATCAAACTCGATTTGCAGCCATTCACGCTGGTCGGTGCGACCACGCGCGCGGGTATGTTGACCAATCCGCTGCGGGACCGTTTCGGCATCGTGGCGCGTCTGGAGTTTTATACGCCTGAAGAATTGTTGCGCATCGTCATGCGCAGCGGTGGTTTGCTCAAAGCGCAGTTGCATGAAGACGGTGCGTTTGAAATCGCGCGTCGCTCGCGCGGTACACCGCGCATTGCCAACCGCTTGCTGCGCCGGGTGCGAGACTACGCCGAGGTCAAGGCCGATGGCCGCATCAGCAAAGCGGTGGCCGAAGCGGCACTGGCCATGCTCGATGTCGACCCTCAGGGTTTCGATTTGATGGACCGCAAGTTGTTGGAAGCCGTGATTCACCGCTTTGATGGCGGGCCGGTGGGCTTGGACAATATCGCGGCCAGCATAGGCGAAGAACGCGACACCATCGAAGACGTGATCGAACCGTTTTTGATTCAACAAGGTTTTTTACAGCGCACACCGCGCGGGCGCATCGCCACGCTGGCGGCTTACCGCCACCTCGGGGTGGCGGCCCCGGCTGCCACACACAATGCTGCGGGTTTGTTTGGCACTGAAACCGAATAAAAAATCAGGTACTGCTTTCCTCGCGTGCGTCAGTGTCTAAATGACGCTCATCCGCCCAGCCCACCAGTTGCAAACCTTGCGGCGTCCATAACAGCCGGTTGATGGCGGTATTGCGCAAACCCCAACTGCGGGCCACTTGCAAGTCCTGTCCTGTGGCGATGCGATAAAGAATATCCAAGACACCACCGTGCGTCACCAGTGCAATCTGCTGACCCAGATGGCGTGCCGCGATATCGTTCACCATGTCAAGCACACGTGCATGCAGCATTAATAAACTTTCCCCGCCGTTTGCAGGTGTCCAGTGAGGGTCACGGTCATGCCAGCGCTTGGCTTCTTCGGGATGGACTTGTTTGATTTCATCCCAAGTCAATCCTTCAAAAGCTCCGTAATGCCGTTCGCGCAATGGCTGGATGCGGCTGACCTCAAGTGCATGGTATGAGGCGATGTGTTGGGCTGTGACAAAGGCACGACTCAGGTCGCTGGCATAAACGGCTTGTAGCTGTTCATCTGCCAAGGCTTTGGCTACTTGCTGCGCTTGCCACAAGCCCTGTGGATTGAGATCAATGTCAATTTGTCCCTGAATACGGGTAGCGACATTCCAGTCAGTTTCGCCGTGACGGATAGCGAGTATGTGTGTGGTTTCCATGGCAAGAGTGTATGCAATCCGGTTTGTGCGCTTATGACAAAATCTTGGAAATAATTTGACCGTTCTTTTTAAAAGGAAATATGTCCGACACTCTTTCGACGCAAAACAGCAGTGACAAGCACTTGGTGCGCCAGCGCTTATTGCAAAAGGGACAACAAACCAAGGCTGCCATCATTGATACAGCACTGGGTATGGCAACCCAAATCGGTTTGGAGGGTTTGAGCATAGGCGCGGTGGCTGACGCCATGCAAATGAGCAAGTCCGGTGTATTTGCGCATTTCGGCTCGCGTGAAGAATTACAGATTTCAGTCATCCGTGAATACCATCAGCGTTTCGAGCATGAACTGTTTTTCCCTGCCATGGAGTTGCCGCGCGGCCTGCCCCGCTTGAAGGCTTTGTTCCATAACTGGATGCAGCGCACCAGCGCCGAAATTGATTCAGGCTGCTTGTATATCAGCGGCGCTGTAGAGTTTGATGACCGCCCCGGCCCGGTGCGTGATGCCTTGGCCAGTTCAGTCAAAACCTGGTTGACTGCCTTGCACCGTGCGGTGCTGCAAGCGCGTGACGAGCAACATTTGTCAAAAGACACTGACGCCACGCAAATGTCATTTGAAATCCATGGATTGATTCTGGCATTGCATTATGAAGCGCGGTTTTTGAAATCAGCGCAAAGTCTGCAACGTGCCCAACAAGGTTTTGAACACATTTTGGAGCGCTACGGCGCTTCTTGATTGAAAGCATGAACTCGCTCTGACCTAAAGAGGAACCCGACATGAAAAAAACCATCAGTATGCTGATAGCTTGCTTCAGCATCAGCATCAGTGCCAGCGCCCAGATGACGCCTGTCGGCCTGTGGCACACCATTGACGACGATACCAAGTTGCCCAAAGGGGAGGTGCGTATCACTGACAACAACGGTGTGTTGACGGGTGTTGTGGTGCGTGCATTGAAAGAAGATCCCAAAGCCAAAGCGGTTTGTGATTTGTGCAAAGATGACCGCAAGGGTCAAAAAATCATAGGCATGGAAATATTGCGCAACCTGACGCGTGAAGGCAAAGACAGCGACTATCTCTGGGCCGGCAAGGGCACCATCCTCGACCCTGAAAACGGCAAGGTATACGACGTCAAAATGGTTCCGATCGAAGGTGGTAAGCGGTTAAGAGTTCGCGGTTACATCGGCCCTTTCTTTCGCAGCCAATTCTGGGAACGGGTTGAGTAGTCGCATATTTGAATAATTTAAACCGAGGTAACTATGACGGCGATTTTGCAAAACAAAGAAAACGGTGTTTTAACCTTGACCTTCAATCGGGTCGATAAAAAAAACGCATTGACATCCGATATGTATGCAGCACTGGCCGAGGCTTTGTCTTTGGCTGCCGCTACAGATGATGTTCGTGTGGTTTTGTTGCAAGGCCATGAAACCGTGTTCAGTGCTGGCAATGACATCGAGGATTTTTTACAGCAACCGCCAGCCACTCCTGATTCTGCAGTCTCGCGTTTTTTGCGCGGCATAGCCGTCTTTCCCAAACCTTTGCTGGCTTCGGTGTGTGGTCCTGCCGTGGGTGTGGGCACTACCATGCTGTTGCACTGTGATCTGGTCTATGCCGGAGATAACGCAGCGTTTTCCATGCCGTTTGTCAATTTGGGCTTGTGCCCTGAGGCCGGATCCAGCCTGCTGGCGGTGCAACTCATGGGTTACCAACGCGCCTCTGAGGCTTTGCTGATGGGAGAACCGTTCATGGTTGAGACGGCTTTGGAGTTAGGCCTGATCAGTCGTGTGTTGCCGCCTGCCGAGGTCAATGCTTATGCGCAGTCGCAGGCGCAAAAAATGGCGCGCAAACCGCTGAGCTCACTGATGGAGACCAAGCGCTTGATGAAGTCCGCGCGCACACCTTCCGTGCTTTCTCAAATGGATGAAGAAGCGGTGGTGTTCGGTCGTTTGTTGAAAGAACCTGCTGCAGTCGAAGCTTTCAGCGCATTCAAGGAAAAACGCAAACCGGTGTTCCACTGAAGTCAATCCATTTTTTGATCAAGTCGTGGCTGGTTTGTGAATATCAGCTGAGCTTTCGCTCAATCGGTCTGGGCTTGCCGTGGGCGTCAATCGCCACATAGGTGACGTTGGCTTCTGTGACTTTCAGGTAAACACCTTGCATGCTGAAGCGTTCAGCGAAGACTTCGACTTTCACTGTGATGGAGGTGTTACCTATGCGGGTGATAGAACTGAAAAAACTCAGTATGTCGCCGACCTTGACTGGCTGCTTGAAAATAAATTCGTTGACAGCCACCGTGGCTATGCGACCGTTGACGTAGCGTGCGGGTAATACCGCCCCGGCCAAGTCAACTTGGGCCATGACCCAGCCGCCGAAAATATCGCCGTTCTGGTTGCAGTCGGCCGGCATGGGTATGACTTTGAGCACCAGTTCAGCGTCCTGCGGCAAACCGGCTACCGTCTGGCGGGAATCTTTGGCTTGGGTCACAGGCACAATCCAGGTTGTTGTTTAACCTGTATTGTGCTTTATGCGTCACCACGCTGCCTCCTCTCCTGCTTTGCCTGCCCACACCCCGCCCCGAGCAGCCGCTTCGGATTGGATGACCCTAAGAAAGCTGTTTCCCTACCTGTGGGAGTACAAGTGGCGCGTCATGGCGGCCCTGTCATTCATGGTCGGCGCCAAGTTGGCCAATGTCGGCGTGCCTTTGTTGCTCAAGGAATTGATAGACGCCATGACGCCTCAGCCAACCGGCGCTCAAATTGCTTTGGTGGTGCCTTTGGCCTTGCTGGTCGGTTACGGGCTGCTGCGTTTATCGGTGTCAGGCTTTACCGAATTGCGTGAACTGGTGTTTGCGGCGGCCACACAAGGCGCTGCTCGCAAAATCGCATTGCAAACCTTTGAACATTTGCACAATTTGAGTTTGCGTTTTCACTTGGAGCGCCAAACCGGCGGCATGAGCCGCGACATTGAGCGCGGGGTCAGAGGCATAGAGTCTTTGATCACGTATTCGCTCTACAGCATCGTGCCTACTTTGATAGAAGTGGTGCTGGTGCTCAGTATTCTGGGTGTGAAGTTTGACAAGTGGTATGCCATCATCACCTTGCTGGCTTTGTCGCTTTATATTTACTTCACCGTCACCGTCACCGAGTGGCGCACCCAGTTTCGCAAACAAGTCAATGAATTCGATTCCAGCGCGCACACCCGTGCGATTGATTCGCTGCTGAACTATGAAACCGTCAAATACTTTGGCAATGAAGCTTTTGAGGCTTCGCGCTATGACGAGAGCTTGAACAAACTGCGACGTGCACGCATCAAGGCACAAAACTCTTTGAGCGCACTCAACATGGGTCAGCAACTCATCATTGCCATTGCGCTTGTGGCCATGTTGTGGCGCGCCACCGAAGGCGTGGTGCAAGGGCGCATGAGTCTGGGTGACCTGGTGATGATCAATGCTTTCATGATTCAGTTGTACATACCCTTGAATTTTCTGGGTGTGATTTACCGTGAGATCAAACAAAGTCTGACCGACTTGGAGCGCATGTTCATGCTGCTGGAAAAAAACCGCGAAGTTGCAGATACGGAGAATGCCCACATATTGCAACTGAGCCGGCCGCCTGAAGTGCGGTTTGAAGATGTGCATTTCGCTTATGAGGCAGACCGGCCTATCTTGCACGGCATCAGCCTGATTATTCCTGCGGGTAAAACAGTGGCGGTTGTCGGTCCGTCCGGCTCCGGCAAATCCACGCTGGCGCGTTTGTTGTTTCGTTTTTACGATGTACAACAAGGCGCCATACGCATCGACGGCCATGAAATACGGCAGTTGACACAGGACAGCGTTCGCAAAGCCATAGGCATAGTGCCACAGGACACGGTGTTATTCAACGACACGGTTTACTACAACATTGCCTATGGCAATACCCGGGCTTCCCGTGAGCAGGTGGAAGACGCTGCCAGGTCGGCGCGTATCCATGACTTCATTGCCTCCACACCGCTGGGTTACGAGACCATGGTGGGTGAGCGTGGCTTGAAGTTATCCGGCGGTGAAAAGCAAAGGGTGGCGATAGCGCGTACTTTGTTGAAGAACCCGGCGATTTTGATTTTTGATGAGGCAACATCGGCTCTGGACAGCAGCAACGAGCGCGCCATTCAAACCGAATTACGTGAGGCCGCGCATAACAAAACAACGCTGGTGATTGCCCACCGCTTGTCCACCGTGGTGGATGCGCATGAAATTCTGGTGTTAGACGCTGGTCACATCATTGAACGCGGAACGCATGCGCAATTGCTGGCCGCTGAAGGACGCTATGCGCAAATGTGGTCGCTACAACAAAGCCAGGAAGAATCGACTTAAGGCAAGTCGGTGTCTTCCGGGGGTTCGTCTTTGTCGCGCGGGCCGATTTTGCCCAGTCGCGCTTTGAGTGATTGCGGTTCACCGCTGATCAGCGCGGCATACATGGTGGTGTTGCTCATCACCTTTTTGACGTAGTCACGGGTTTCATTGAACGGAATACATTCGGCCCAGATGGCACCTTCCAGGCTTGGGCCGTTGCGCCATTTGCGCGGTCGGCTCGGGCCGGCGTTGTAGGCAGCTGCTGCCATGGGCATGGAGCCTTGAAAACTATTTAGCACCAGTTTCATATAGCCGGTACCGATGGCAATATTGACATCTCTTTGGTTCAATTGTTCGGTTTGGAAATTTTTCAAGCCCAGTTTTTTGGCTGTCCATTTGGCGGTGCGCGGCATGACTTGCATCAGTCCGCTGGCGCCGACACTGGAGCGCGCGTCGGTGATGAAACGGCTTTCCTGGCGCATCAGGCCATACACATAGGCGGCATCCAGATTGATGTCGCGCGTGCGAGCCAGGACTTCGTCATGAAAAGGCATGGGGTAGCGGTGATGGACATCAAACAACTGGGTGCGCTCGCTGGTATTGATGCAGCGATCCCAGATTTCGAGTTCGCAAGCCCATTGGGCGACCGCAAGTTTCTCTCGGTCAGTCATGCGCCCACGCTTGCCCTGGGCATCGACCATACCGGCGGTGTAGTTCCATTCGCGCACGCCGTCCTGGCGTATGCCTATGTGTATCGCATGAATCGCGCGTTGCAAACCAGGCAGGGCTTTGACCGCTTCCATTTCAGCCACTGTAGGCGCGGCAGGGCGGGGTGGTAAAACAATTTTTCGGCCCAGTTCTTCTTCGGCCAGTTGTTCATAAAAACCCTGGTGACCTGCAATGCTTTGCAAACCCATCAAGGCCTGCGGCATGGCTGTGGTTGATACGGGTTGTCGTGCAATCAGCGAACGGGCCCGCCAGTACACCCAGGCGGGATCTTTTTGTGAAGCCGGACTCATGGCTTCTATCGCTGTCTCGATCATGGACCAGTTCGGCTTACCCGGCGCTCGCAGTGCTGCCCTGACTTTCCAGGCCAGTATCTCGTCAGGCAAACCCTGGCCGCTACCGGCCAGCGCGAAATAGTCGAGCGCGTTGTTGTCAAA
>CANGCZ010000041.1 GCA_947452325.1 Comamonadaceae bacterium
GGCACCCAGCATGGCGTGGCATTCGGGGGGGAATTCATTTTCAATGCGTGCCCGCAAGGGCTCGACCTGCGCACTGGCTGCACGCGCGGGCAAAGGGCGCGGCGCAGTGGCCATGGCGTCTTGCATGAGCTCGTGTTTGACGGGTTGGCGGGTCGCTTGCAAGCCAGCGCGAAAACAACGCAAGCTGGCCTCCACACCTATGCCAGCACGGGCAATGGTGGCTTCATAGGCCGCATCCTCAAACGGCAACTCAGCCGCACCGGCCAAAGCACCAAACAAAGCCG
This sequence comes from Comamonadaceae bacterium, assembly GCA_947452325.1. Classification (GTDB taxonomy): domain Bacteria; phylum Pseudomonadota; class Gammaproteobacteria; order Burkholderiales; family Burkholderiaceae_C; genus Limnohabitans. The sequence goes on from CANGCZ010000041.1 coordinate 285, forward strand.
CTGACAACACACTGCGTTGCTGGCTGGCGATGGCTTGCATGTCTTCATGCAAAAAACGCTTGGCATGCGTGAAACCAGCGGAGAGCACTGCATTCGCATCGGCAATGCCATTGCCCGGATTGACTTTTTCCAGCGTGGCGTAATCCCGGTGCGACGAGGTAATGAGCGTGGTTCTGTCTGCTGTGACCAAGCCGCGTTGCATGGCGCGACCGGCCTCCATCAACTCAGACGCGATGACGATGTCGACCTCGCCAGGTACTGGCATTTGCGCCAGCACAGGTGACTTGCCGCTTGCTGCGATGTGGGCCTGTGCAAACAACTCGATGTAGTAAATCGTGGCGCCGGTGCGTTGCGCCACACCGGCCACCGAGGTGGCTTGCGCCAGGTAGCCGTTGTGTGTGGCCAAGTCCACGATCCAGTCGACCAATACACCACCGCCCTGCCCGCCCATTGCCAGAATGGCGATAGTGATGGGACGCGAAGGGTCAGCCCCCAAACTGCGCGCCGCGCTCATGTTGAAAAGTCCTCGTACAGCGCACGCGCGTGCAACCTGCGTTGCTGGCGGCGCTGCAACCAACCGACCACCATCTGTTGGCAGCGATACAGCCATTTCTCCCATGCACTTGGGTTGCGCACCCATTCAATGCGGTAGAACGACGGGCACAACACCGCGGCGTCGGCGACTTCGCCGCAATGGCCGCAGGCCACGCAGCCATCATCCACGTGCGCCACCGGGTCGGGTTTGAGCGGGTCACCGCTGTTTTTCAAAGTGAGTGACGGGCAACCCGAGAGCCGCATGCAGGCGTGGTCGCCGCTGCACACGGACGCATCGACGCCAAATTTTTCTTTCACCACACGCTCGCCGCTGTTGACCGCCGCCGCCAATTGCGGTTTGACGCGCCGCTGTTTGTTCAGCATGCATTCGCTTTGCGCAATCACCACTTTGGGGCCTTGGTAGTCGGTGGTCAGCGCATCGTTGAGCACATCACGCATGTGCTTGACGTCGTAGGTGTAGTCCACGGTCTTGACCCACTCCACACCGACTCCGCGCACCGCGGCTTCGATGGGGTGTTGCATGCTGCGGTTGTCTTTTTCCGAGCGGGATGACAGCAAGTCCTGACCGCCGGTGGCTGCCGAGTAGTTGTTGTCGACGATGACGATGACACCATCGGCTTTGTTGAACACGGCGTTGCCTATACCGCTGGCCAAACCGTTGTGCCAAAAGCCGCCATCGCCCATGACGGAAATAGAACGCTTGCCTGCATCTACATTCAAAGCCGCTGCGCTGGACGCGCCCAAGCCATAGCCCATGGTGGTCGCACCCAAATGGAACGGCGGCATGGCGGCAAACAAATGGCAACCGATGTCGGCTGAAATGTGATGCATGCCCAAGTCTTGTTGCACCAAGGTCATGGCTGAAAAAATCGGCCGCTCAGGACAACCTACACAAAAGCCGGGCGGGCGCGCCGGAACCACGCTGGCCAATTCCGGTGCGGCCACGCGGGTCATGGCAGCCACTGCCGCCTGAGCAAGGGCCGCACCACTGACTTGCGTTTTCGCTTGGCTGATCAAGGCATCGGCTTGATGCACTGCGTGTGATGGTTTGACCGGCATGCCCAATGACACCGGCTTGGCCAAGCCCGCCGGGTGGTACTGCGAGAGAAACGCCTGCAAGCCGCGTTTCAAGGTTTGCACGGTGTATTCACCTGCCTGCGGCAACATGTCTTTGCCATGTACCAGGGTGCGTATCTGCGCGCGTCCCAGCACTGTGTGTATGGCCTGCTCGTGGTACTCCGGCTGACCTTCCTCAATCACCAGAATGGCTTTCTTGCCTTGGCAAAAGCGTTGAATCTCTTCGTCAATCACCGGGTAAGCCACGTTCATCACGTACAGCGGAATGCGCGACTTGCCGAAGATGTCGGCCATGTCATAGGCCATCAGCGCGCGCATCACGTTGTTGTACATGCCGCCTAGCATGACGATACCTGTGTCGCTCAAGTCACCGTCAAAAAATTCGTTCAAGCCGCGTTCTTGGATAAAGCGCACCGCAGCCGGCCAGCGGTCCAGGATTTTTTCGTGCTCGTGCAAATAACTGGCCGGTGGCAAGACGATGCGGCTGGTGTCGCGCACCGGCGTCTCAAGTGCCTGCTTCAAAGTGAAGGCGGGAGGCCGGTTGGGTTTGGTGACAAAGCTGCCGTGCAAATGACAGGAACGCACCCGTAACTCCAGCATCACCGGCGTGTGGCTGGCTTCGGACAATTCAAAGCCATCGTGTACCGCTTTGACGATGGCAGGCAGATTCGGTCGCGGATCCAGCAACCAGATTTGCGATTTCATGGCGAACGCATGGCTGCGCTCTTGCATGATGGACGAGCCCTCGCCGTAGTCTTCGCCGATGATGATCAGCGCGCCGCCGGTAACGCCACCCGAAGCCAGATTGGCCAAAGCGTCAGACGCGACATTGGTGCCCACCGTGGACTTCCAGGTGACTGCACCGCGTATCGGGTACATGACAGACGCAGACAGCGTGGCCGCTGCGGTCGCCTCGCTGGCGCTGGATTCGAAATGAACGCCGAGTTGCTGCAAGATGGGTTGGGCATCGGCCAGCACATCCATCAAATGAGAAATGGGCGAGCCTTGGTACCCAGCCACATAACCCACACCGCATTCAAGCAAGGCCTTGGTGACAGCCAGAATACCTTCGCCATGAAACACAGTGCCGGGCTCGGCCAGTAATTGCTGAACTTCTTTGGTGAATGACCGTTCTGCCATGTTCGCTCCCGTCTGTCGCGCCTAAGCGCCTGCCGTGGTTGGGTCGCGCTCCAGCCAGCCCGCATCAGGTTCAGGCAAAGCAATCGCGTCCATCAAATCCCGGGTGTACGCATGCCGGGGCTGCGAAAAAATACCTGCGGCAGCGCCCTGCTCCATCACTTCACCCTGGCGCAATATCAACACGTCATCGCACAGGCTGCGCACCAGCGACAAATCGTGGCTGATGAATATCAGCGCCAAGCCTTCTTCGCGGCGCAAGGCTTCAAGCAGCGCCACAATGCGCGCTTGGGCCGACACGTCCAAGCCCGATGTGACTTCATCTGCAATCAACGCCACCGGTTGCAATGCGAGTGCGCGTGCAATGCCTACGCGCTGGCGTTGACCGCCAGACAACTGGTGCGGGTAGCGCGAAGCCAAGGCACTGTCGAGGCCGACGCGACGCAGCAATTGCATCACCCTGTCTTGATGGTCTGAGGCATTGCCATCACGATCCATCACTTGCAATGGCTGGCGAATGATGTCGCTGATGCGCCGCCTGGGGTTGAGCGAAGACATCGGGTCCTGAAAAATCATTTGCAACTGGCTGCGGTAGTGGATGCGCTGTTGTTCATTGAATCCCAACACAGACTCACCGCGAAACAGCAATTCACCTTCTTGCGGCGGCATGATCAGTGTGAGTGCGCGTGCCAAAGTGGACTTGCCGCTGCCGGATTCACCGATCACACCCAAGGAAGAGCCCGCTTGCAATTCAAAACTGATGTGGCTGAAGATGCGTTTCATAGGTGCAGGTGCAAACAAACCTTTGTGCGCCATGTCGGGCAAGCTCAAGCCCAGATTTTTGACTTGCAACAAGGGCGCGCTCATGCGTTCACCCCAAGCTGACTTTGTCGTTCCAGGTCGTACTCACGTGCTTGCGCGTTCAAACTGTCAATCAATGTATCGTCCACCGGAACCAATTTGTGATCGGGACGGTCAAAACGCGGCGTGGCAGCCAGCAACGCGCGCGTGTACGCATGCTGCGGTTGTGCAAACACATCCTGCACATTGCCCTGTTCCAAAATCCGTCCGGCGTGTATGACTGACAAACTGCGGCACAGCTTGGCGACCACACCCAAGTCATGCGTCACCAGCAACACGCCTTGGCCGTCACCTGCCAGACGATGAATCAAACGCAGCACCTGTTTTTGCACAGTCACGTCCAGCGCCGTGGTCGGTTCATCGCAAATGATCAATCGCGGTTTGCAAGCCCAGGCCATGGCAATCACCACACGCTGACGCATGCCACCCGAGAGTTGGTGCGGAAAGGCTTGGAGCACCGCTTGCGGTTCACGCAATTGCACTTGTTCCAATAATCTGACCAGCGTGGCTTCTGTGTCTTTGCCGTCGGTATGCGCGCGCAGCACATCGGCCATTTGCGCGCCTATGCGGCGCACCGGGTTGAGCGCGGTCATCGGGTCTTGCAAGACCATGCTGACCGCGCCACCGCGCAATGTGCGCCATTGGTTTTCAGACCAGTGTGTGACATCTTGTCCGTCAATGCAAATACCGCCGCCGCTGATGCGTGCCGCTTGTGGCAGCAAACCGGTGGCGGCTTTGGCCACCATGGATTTGCCGCCGCCGGACTCACCCACCAAGGCGTGTATGCAGCCCGGCGCCACGCTGAGATTCACGCCGCGCAATATCGGCAACCACTTGTCTGCGCGGCGGATGTCCACGTGCAAATCGGTGATTTGCAGGGCGGGCGTGGGGTTCACCTTGTTCATCGCGTCATCACCGGATCGAATTCACGCCGCAATCCGTCGCCCAAGGCGTTCAAGCCCAGCACGGCCAGCATCATCAAAAGCATGGGAAACACCATCAGCCACGGCGCCTGGTTCACATACAAACGGCCTTCACCCACCATACCGCCCCAGGTGGCCGCACCTGAAGACAGCGACAAACCGACAAAACTCAAAATAGCTTCCACCACAATAGCCACACCCATTTCCAGCGTGAACAAAGTGATTAAAAGCGGCATCACATTCGGGCGTATCTCGTGCCACAAAATCTGCCATGAACGCATGCCCAGCATGCGTGCCGACACCACGTAGTCCAGTGCGGCCTGCGCCTGAGTTTCAGCCCGCACCACCCGGCAAAACCGGGTCCAGTCAACGATGACAATGGCAGCGATCACCGACCACAAACCCGTGCCCAGCACCGACACCAGCACAATCGACAACAGCACCGGGGGAAACGACATCCATACATCAACCAAGCGGGAAATCAGGCTGTCTATGCGTCCGCCGTAAAAACCGGCCAAGGCGCCGAGCAGCGTGCCCAGCAGTGCCGCCAGCGTGGCGGAGATGACAGCCACCAACATGGCAATGCGCGCGCCGTGAATCAAACGCGACAACACATCGCGGCCCAGGTTGTCACTGCCCAGCCAATACGCGGGCAAACTGGGGTCTGAGGCGGCGTAGCCGAACAGCAAAGGTTTTTCAAACGAGGCCATTAACTCCTGCTGCCCCGGGTCCTGCGGCGCCAACCAGGGCGCAAACACAGCGGCCAATAACAACAACACACATACCGCAGCGCCGAACACCACGCGCGGATTGCGCTTGAGCCGCAACCACACAGACACGGGTTGTGCATCAGCCATGGACTGCACCTGTGATCAAAGCCTTGGCGAAATTCATAGGAGTCATGCGTTGTGCGCGTCGCGCAAACGCGGATTGAGAAACACCACCAGCACGTCGACCGCGATATTGATGCCGATGAAGAGCAGCGCAAAGGTCAGCACAATGGCTTGAATCAGCGGCAGGTCGCGGCCAATGACGGCATCAATTGCCAAACTGCCTATGCCGGGGTAGCTGAACAAACGCTCTATCAACACGGTGCCCCCCAGAATGAACGCGAATTGCACCGCCGACAAAGACAGCGTAGGCGTGATGGCATTGGGCAAAGCCTCGACCAGCAACACATGCATGGGTGACATGCCTTTGAGCCGGGCCAACATCACATAGTCACTCGACATGGCCTCTTGCATGGAAGCTTTGAGGACCCGCGCCAGCATGGCCGCCACTGGCAAGGCCAGCGACAAGGCCGGAGCCAGCATATAAAGCAACAAGGACTGCACCAGCACCCTGTGGCCGTGCAACAGGCTGTCGATCAGCAAAAAACCGCTGCCTGCCTGCTGACTCAATCCAGGATCGAGCCGACCTGAAATCGGCAACCATGGCAGCAGCACACCGAACAACAGAATCAGCATCAAACCCCATAAAAAATCAGGGATGGACTGGATCACCGCCACCAATGCATCTATCAAATGGCTGACCCAGCCGCCATCGCGTGCAGCCGACCACAAACCGGCAGCGCCGCCCAACAGCACGGCCAGCAGCATGGCGACGCCACCGAGCTCCAGGGTGGCAGGCAGTCGCTCACCGATCAGTGACAACACATCTTGCCTGAAAGTGATCGAGGTACCAAAGCGACCTTGCAACACTTCGCCCAGCCAGATGGCAAACTGTTGCGCTATCGATTTGTCCAGACCGTACATGGACCGCAAATTTTGAATGTCTTCGGAGGTCGCACCCGGGGCAATCATCATGGCGATGGGGTCGCCGGGCACCACGCGCATGAGCACGAACACCACCACGCCCACGCCTAGCAACGTAGGTATGGCAATCAATACACGTTTGAGATAAACCAGCGGATTCATGGTCCTGCCAACCAGCAAACAACCGGTCCGGCCGCATCAGTCTGCGGCTGAACCGGCGGGCAATCAGGCATCAGGCCTTCTTGACGGTTTGCGGCAAGACGAAACCAGCGCCGTGCGGTGCGGCGCTCAGGCCTTTGCGGAACACCACGGTCTGGTTGTACTGGAACAAAGGAATCACGCAAGCGTTTTCAGCAATGTACTTGTCGGCCTTTTTGTAACCGGCAATGCGCTTGGCCTCGTCTTTCTCGCCCCACAGTGGGCCGATGAGGTCGTCCACATCTTTGGTTTTCCAAGCCGAGTGCGGTGAATGCGTGAACATGGCGAAGCCGGTGGACGTAGACGGGTCGCCAATGGCATTGCCCCAGTTGTAGAAAGCCGCCGGCGCCAGTTTGTGCTGGGCGCGCAGCTCGTAATGCTTGGCGATTTCGTAGACCTCGAGTTCGGCTTCCACGCCTATGTTTTTCCACATGCCGACCACGGCTTGCATGACCTCGAAATCCTTGGGTTTGAAGCCGCGCGTGGTCTGCACTTTGAAGCGCAACGGGTTTTCTTTGCTGAAACCGGCTTGCTTCATCAACTCTGTGGCTTTGGCCACGTCGTAAGGCACTTTGGTGGACGCGTCAAACGCCGCGTAAGACGGTGCTTGCAATGTATCGATAGGCTGGGCCGCGCCTTTGAGCAATTTTTCGGTGAGTGCTTTTTTGTTGATAGACATGGCCAGCGCTTTGCGCACCTTGACGTCGAGCATGGGCTCTACGTTGGTCAAGAAGATCATGCCGATATCGGTAACAGGCGCATTGGTGCCGCCAAAGCCCTTGGCCTTGAGCCGATCGTATTCCTCGAACGGGATTTCCATGGTCATGTCCGAGCGGCCTGACTCTACTTCGGCGATACGGGCTGACGGATCGGTGACGAATTTGACGATGACAGTGTCAAACGCAGGCTTGCCGCCAAAGTAATCGGCGAAGGCTTTGAGCTTCATGTGCGAGCCGGCGACAAACTCTTCGACCATGTAGGGGCCGCTGCCCACAGGCTTTTTCTCAAAACCTTCTTTGCCGACTTTCTCAAAATAAGCCTTGGGCAACACATAACCTGTGAGGAAAGCCATCCATTTGAAGAAAGCGGGCTCAAACTCTTTGACGTCGGCGGTGACGGTGTCGCCTTCGGCTTTGACGTTGGTGACCTTGCCCCAAACGAACTGAATAGGGTTGCCCGTCTTCGGGTCACCGGCGCGGATCAACGACCAGGCCACGTCTTCGGCAGTGACCGGAGTACCGTCGTGCCACTTGGCGTTTTTGCGCACTGTCATGCTGATTTTGCTGCGGTCGGCGTTCCAGCCCCATTTGGTCAGCAAGTCGGGCTTGAGGCTCAAGTCGGCGTTCTGGTCGATGTACTGCGACAGCACGGCTTTGTAAAGGGATTGGATGGTGGGGTTGACAGCGGACGGACCCACGGTCGGGTCCCAGGAAGGCAGGCTGACGTTGTAGGCAATGGTCAAAGTATTGCTGTTTTGGGCCAGTACCTGCAAAGGGCCGCTGGCACCCAAGGCGGCCAGGCTCAAACCTGTGTGACGCAAAAACGCCCGGCGTTGTTCTGCAAATTCGGGGGTGTCGATGAAATTCATGGTCATGTCCTTAATGTGAGGGGAAAAACAATTTGAAGGCTAAAAAAATCAGGCGGGCAACAAAGCCAGCACGCGCAAAGGACTGCCGGAGCCGCCTTTGATTTTCAAAGGCGCCGACACAATCATGGCGCCGGTGGCGGGCAACTGGTCCAAGTTGGTCAGGCATTGCAAACCGAAGCGGTTAGCGCCGTGCATCAAGGTATGACAGGGGTAAGGCATGGGCCAGGCGTACGACTGGCCTGCGTCTGTGTTGATGGTTTCCACCGCAAAACCGTGAACCTGACGCTCTTTGATCAGCCATTCCACTGTGGCTTGCGTAGGGCCGGGGGTGTGGGCGCCGTCCTCGCGCATGTTCACGTAGGCCACCGGATCGGAGATGCGCTTAGACCAGTCGGTGCGAAACGCCAGCCAGGCGCCCGCTGGAATCTTTCCGTGTTTGGCTTCCCAGGCTTGCAAAAACTCAACGGTCAGCAACCAGTCCGGATTGGCATTGACTTCTGCGCTCGCGTCAACCACCGCGACGGGCGCGATGAAGTTGTCTGGTGTGATGGTGTCAACGGTATTGTTCGGGTGGTCTTTGCCAGTGACCCAATGCACCGGAGCGTCAAAGTGGGTGCCCGTGTGTTCGCCGCAGCTGAAGTTGTTCCAGTACCAACCCGGGCCGGCGTCGTCATAACGTGAAATCTGCTCCATTTTGAATTCCGCCACCTGACCGAATTGGGGCGGTAATTGCAAAGGAGGAAAGTCAGAAGACAGCGGGTGCGTCAAATCAATGATGCGAATTTTGCCGCTGGCGATGTCGGCAGCAAAAGAAGCCAGAGAATTGCTCATGGGTAACTCCTGTATGCAAAGGCAAAGAACATGGTGTGCAGGGCTGGCAGCTTTGGCAATCCGGTTTTCGATGACGCTTATCCGCAAAAACAATAAGCACCTGGCACCTTCCCCGCCCGGGCAGCGCAAATGTTACGTTATAGGCGATGCCTATTCTTCTTTTTTCCTTAAGGTTAAACCCGCCATCTGCACTGGCACTCCTATCAGTTTTGGATGAATTTGCTCTCTAAGAGCGCAGAGGTGAGCTCAAAATGACTCGGTATCGACTTCTTTGGTCACCGCGTCGTTATAGCGGTTGCCGCTGACGTTGTTGTGGTTGATACAGGCATCCAGCCGCGCCAGAATCTCCGGCGACAGTTGGATATTTGCAGCCCCCATGTTGTCTTTCAAATGGTCAATGCGCGAGGTGCCGGGAATGGTGACGATGTGCGGCGCCTGGTGCAGCACCCAGGCGATGGCGAGTTGCGCCGGTGAACAAGCGATGTCGCGCGCAATCTGTAAATAGCCGTCCAGCAGTTGCAGATTTTTGGCGTAATTCTCGGCATGAAAACGTGGCGAAGTATGGCGCCAGTCTGTAGGCAACAAGCTGCTGATATCGCGCAAATCACCGCACAAATATTTTCTGGCCAAAGGACTGAATGACACAAAGGCCACGCCGAGGTCACGACAGGCATCCAGTACCGCGATTTCCGGGTTGCGGGTCCATAGCGAGTATTCGGTTTGCAAAGCGGCAATCGGATGCACAGCAAAGGCCTTGCGCAAGGTAGCGGCAGACACCTCTGACAAACCAATGCTTCGAATCTTGCCGGCCTGTATCAAATCACTCATGGCGCCGACGCTGTCTTCGATTGGCACTTTTTTGTCCCAGCGGTGCAGGTAATACAAATCAATGGTTTCGGTTTTCAAGCTGCGCAAACTGTTCTCGCAGGTCGCGCGTATGGTTTCGGGGCGCCCATCAATGACGCGCACTTTCTTGCCATCACCGTTCACATCCACGCCATGCAAGCCGCATTTGCTGGCCAACACAAACCGGTCTCGCTGCGAAGACAAGGTTTTACCGATGATGCGCTCGCTTTCGCCGAAACCATAGAGCGCGGCCGTGTCCAAAAAATCCACGCCCTCATCCAACGCCGTCAGCAACAGGCGCTGGGCGTCGGCTTCAGCCGGAGGCGGCCCGTAGACAGGGCAAATATTCATACACCCCAGGCCAATGGGGTTGACGCGGAAAGGGCCGACTTGACGTGTTTTCATGCGCGCATTCTAGGCCTTGAAAAAGACTGATGTTTGATGCAGAATCATCAAACATCTTGAGGATTCGACCATGCGCACCACCTTAGACATAGACGA
>CANGCZ010000042.1 GCA_947452325.1 Comamonadaceae bacterium
GCTTTCGGCGAGGAGTCGGAGCCTGCGACCGACGAGCCGGGAGCAGTCGCCGCATCGGCACCCACACTGACCACCTGTTTGATAGCCAACTGGTACTTCAACGCAAACGCAAAATCCCGCTCATCATGCGCCGGCACTCCCATGACAGCGCCGTCGCCATAACTCATCAACACATAGTTGCCGATCCACACCGCCACTTGCTCGCCCGTCAACGGATGCGTCACCTTCAGACCGGTGTCCATGCCGACCTTGTCTTTCAGTGCCAGCTCCGCCTCGGTGGTGCCACCCGCTTTGCATTCCTCAATGAATGCCGCCAGTCTCGGATTGCCCGTCGCCGCATGCAATGCCAGCGGATGCTCGGGCGCCACCGCGCAAAACGTCACGCCCATGATGGTGTCTGCACGTGTGGTGAACACATACATGCGGCCGTCTTGAATCAACTGACCCGACGCATCCCGGATGTCGTGCGTGAACGCAAACCGCACACCCTCGGATTTGCCGATCCAGTTCTCCTGCATCAATCGCACCTTGTCCGGCCAGCCGTTCAACGTGGCTTTGGGGTTGCCGATTTGCACATGGTCAAGCAGCTCTTGCGCGTAATCGGTGATCTTCAAGTAGTAACCGGGAATCTCGCGCTTTTCCACCACCGCACCGGTACGCCAGCCCTTGCCATCAATCACTTGCTCATTGGCCAGTACCGTCTGGTCTACCGGGTCCCAGTTCACCACCTGCGTCTTGCGGTAAGCGATGCCTTTTTCCAGCATTTTCAAAAACAACCACTGGTTCCATTTGTAATAACTCGCATCACAGGTGGCGACTTCGCGCGACCAGTCAATCGCCAGGCCCATGGCCTGCATTTGCTGCTTCATGTAGGCGATGTTTTCATAGGTCCATTTGGCCGGCGGTACACCGTTTTTCAACGCTGCGTTTTCAGCAGGCAGTCCGAATGCGTCCCAGCCCATGGGCATGAGCACGTTGTAGCCCTTCATGCGCAAATGCCTTGTCAGCATGTCGTTGATGGTGTAGTTGCGCACATGGCCCATGTGCAATTTGCCGCTGGGGTAAGGCAGCATAGAGCAGGCGTAGTACTTGGGGCGCGACTTGTCTTCAGTCACGCGGTAAACGTCAGCCTGGGTCCAGGCGGCTTGCACTGCTTTTTCAATGGCTGACGCCTGGTAATCGGCCAAACCACTGGCGTTATCGGAGGTAGATGGGGTGTGTTGCATGGGGCTCAATAAGAAACCCCGTGCGCGCTCAGTTGCGCGGTGGCGGGGAGGTGGTCTGGATTTTAGGCGCAGCCGACTGCACCGCCAAAGAGACACTGTGCAGTTCGGATTTCTGGATTTCAGCCAGCACTTCCGCCACGCTGCCATAGGGCACCGATTTGTCGACTTTGAGTTGCACTTCGGTGGTTTGTGCCGCCGTTGCGCGCAAACTGAGTGCGGCGGCGAGCTGGCTGACGGACAGCGCCTGGCCGTCAACGCTCAATTGCCCGGCACTGTCCAGCGCCACCACAAGCAACACGGGTTTGGCCGGCGCGGGCGGCGCATCGGCTTGCGGCAATTCCATGTGCAAGCCGCTCGTCATCAAAGGCGCGGCAATGATGAAAATCACCAGCAGCACCAGCATGACATCGACCAGGGGAGTGACATTGATGTCGCCCATGGGGGCATGGGACGGGCGTTTTTCGAATTCACCGAATGCCATGTCCCCAGCCTCAGTGCGTTAACTTGGAATCAGCTGTGGCCAGGGCGCGCAAATCGAAGGCCAAGCCTTCGAGCTCGGCGTCCAGACGGGCGAGTCGACGGCCCATCAGGTTGTAGGCCATGACCGCAGGAATAGCAACCGCCAAACCCGCTGCCGTCATCACCAGTGACTCGCCGACCGGCTGGGCCACTTTGTCTAAGGTGTATTGACCGGCAACCGCCAGATTGGTGAGCGCATGAAAAATGCCCCAAACCGTACCCAGCAAGCCGACGAAAGGCGCAGTGGCACCGATGGTGGCCAGCAAATCCTGGCCCCACTGCAGGCGGGCTCGAACTGTTTGCAAGGCCTCGCGCAAACGGCGGGTCAATTGGTCTTCTTTGTTGGCGTTGGCAGCCAGGCCCTGATGCGTGGTCGCAGTGGCCGCGTCCAGCAAAGCAGTGAACATGGCCTGCGGATCGGCAGCCTGCCAATGCGCGCGCGCCTGTGTCCAATCCGGGGCTTGCCAAAACAAGGCCTTGCAGATCGCCAGTTGCCTGACGGCCAGATGAAGCAGCCGACTTTTGTAAAGAATGATGAACCAACTGGCCACGGACATGGACAACAGCAACAGCGTGACAGCCCGGCTGACGCCATCGGCTTGCGCCAGCGTGTCCCACAAATTCATGGTTGCTGACCCGCCTGCTTCAAACCAAGCACATCAAACATATCGAACAATCCGCTGCGTTGTTGCGCCAAAAAACGCACGGCGCGCAAACTGCCCTGGGCATAGGTGCTGCGGCTGGCGGATTTGTGGGTGATTTCAATGCGTTCGCCTTCGGTGGCAAACATCACCGTGTGGTCGCCGACGATATCGCCGCCACGGATGGTGGAGAAGCCTATGCTGCCGTCCACCCGTTCGCCGGTATGGCCGTAGCGCTCATACACCGCACAGTCTTTCAATTGACGGCCTTGGGCCGAAGCGATGACTTCACCCATCTTCAGCGCGGTGCCTGAAGGTGCATCCACTTTGTGCTTGTGGTGGGCTTCGATGATTTCGATGTCGTAACCCTGGCGCAGGGCCGTGGCCGCGAGTTCCAGCAGTTTGAGCGTGACATTCACGCCCACGCTCATATTGGGCGCCATGACGATGGCGATCTCACGGCTGGCGGTTTGAATCTCAGACTTTTGCGCATCTGAAAAGCCAGTGGTGCCTATGACCATTTGCACGCCCAATTGCCGGCATACCGCTAAATGCTGCATGGTGCCTTCGGGTCGGGTGAAATCGATCAGCACTTGCGCGTTTTTCAAACCTTCTTTCATGTCTGCACTGATCCCTACACCTGCGGCGTGGCCGAGAAAAGCGGCGGCATCGGTTGCGATGTGCGGACTGCTTGCAATGTCCAAGGCGCCAGCCAGTTGCATATCCTCAGCCAGCATGACCGATTCGATCAACATGCGCCCCATGCGCCCGCTGGCGCCTGCAATTGCGATACGGTGAAGGGCAGAGTGTTTATCGATCATGGCGCGCACCTCAAGGGGCCTTGGGTTCCAGGGGTGGATAGTTTTTAACGGGACCGCTTGCATCCGCAGCCGGCTCAACAGCAGCAGGAGCTGGACTTGCTTTGCGGAATTTTTCCAAATCCTGCTCGGACGCTTTGAGCACAGGGACTTTGATGTTTTCAGCCCGGTTGGTGGTCAATTTTTCAGCGAATTCAGATTCACTGGGCAATTCCTCCGCTTCTGCGCGCTCAAATACGTCGTCTTTGAAAAATACAGACAACTTGCGCTGCTGAGGCGCAGTGCCTTGGCGTTTGATGGTGAATGCGTAATCCCAGCGATTGGCATGAAACAAGCTGGCAATCAAAGGGGTGCCGAGTATTTCCCTGACCTGTTTGCGGCTCATGCCGGGTCGCAAGGCCTGCAACTGCTCTTTGGACACAAAATTACCTTGCACCACCTCCGCGCGGTAAGGGGTCATCTTTTTCATGGCTTTGGAAACCGGATCCTCTACAAAGGAGCAAGCAGCCAGGCTGACGATGAGAAAGAGACCGCAGCTGCGCGCCGTGAGAGGTTGCCAAGATGTCATATGGGGAGTGGAGCAGGCTATGATTGAATCATTGTAACGAGGGGTCTTGCTTCGATTCCCAGGGTTGCGAAAGGTTGATATGCAGTCCATAGGTGATTTGAAAAATACCGGCTTGAAAGCCACCCTACCGCGCATCACTATTTTGGAATTGTTCCAAAAAAGCGGACAGCGCCACATGAGCGCAGAGGATGTGTACCGCCTGGTCCTGAACGAGCGCGCCGATATCGGACTGGCCACCATTTACCGGGTGTTGATGCAGTTCGAGCAAGCCGGTTTGCTCACACGCAGCCAGTTTGAAAGCGGCAAGGCCGTCTATGAACTCAATGAAGGTCAGCACCATGACCATCTGGTGTGTCTGGATTGCGGTCGGGTCGAAGAGTTTTTTGATGCAGAGATAGAAAAGCGCCAGCACGATATCGCACGCGCCAAAGGCTTTGAAATTGCCGACCATGCGCTCAGTCTGTACGCGCATTGTTCGCGCAACCCCTGCCCTAACAAAAACGCCTAATCTGCCTGGTTGGATTGCATGGCCTCACGGTGGCGGGCGACGAATTTCTCGTAGGTATCAATACCGCGCAACTGCAAAATCGTGTTGCGAACAGCAGCCTCGACCAGCACGGCGATGTTGCGCCCGGCCACCACCTGTATCACGACTTTGCGCACGGGGATACCCAGCACATCGTGGGTCAGCGGTTCATGCGGCAAACGGTCGTAGTCGCGCTCCAAGGTTTCTTTACGCACCAGGTGCACGATCAGTTTGAGCCGCATTTTGCGACGCACCGCCGTCTCACCAAAAATAGCTTGTATGTCCAGCAAGCCTATGCCGCGCACTTCCAGCAGGTTTTGCAACAAAGCCGGGCAACGCCCTTCCAGCGTGGTTTGGTTGATCCGGTACAAATCCACCGCGTCATCGGCCACCAGACCGTGCCCACGGGAAATCAATTCCAGTCCAAGTTCGCTTTTGCCCAGACCTGATTCGCCGGTGATCATCACACCCATGCCCAGAATGTCCATGAACACGCCGTGCAAGGTGGTGCGGTCGGCAAAATGCTTGGACAAATAGGCGCGCAACAAGTCGATCACAAAAGACGCAGACTCGGCGGTGACAAACATCGGAATATGCGCCTGTTCGCACATCTTCAACAGTGCTGGCGTAGGGGTCTGGCCGTCGGCCACCACCAGCACCGGCGGCTCCAGCGTGACGATGCGCGCGACCCGGCGCTCACCCACTTGAGCATCTGCGTGAGACAAATATTCGACCTCGCGCTGGCCCAGCACTTGTAAGCGGTAAGGGTGTATGTAATTGAGGTAACCGACCAGGTCAGCACCGGAGCGCGCCATGCGAACAGCGACTTCGTCAAAGTGGCGTTCTTTGGCGCTTTGGCTGGCCACCCATTGCCAGTTCAGCCGTTGTCTGAAATCTTCAAATAAAACGTCAGCACTGACAACGGTGGGCTTCAAAACAACTGCGGCTTAAACGGTTTGTACCGATTGCCAATTGGCGATCAGGTGATGCAATTCCTGCGCATCGTTGCAGTTTTTGAGTTTGTCACGCAAAGCCGCGTCACTCAACATTTCTGCAATTTCTGACAGGATTTCAAGGTGCTTTTGGGTAGAAGCCTCGGGCACAAGCAAGAAAATCATGAGACTGACGGGTTTTTCATCAGGCGCATCAAAACCTATGGGCTCGGCGAGACGAAAGACTGCAGCCAATGGGGTCTTCATGCCTTTGATGCGGCCATGCGGGATAGCCACGCCATAACCCAGGCCGGTAGAGCCCAGGCGCTCACGCGCAAAAAGACTGTCTGCCACCATGGCGCGGTTCAAGCCATGCAAATTCTCAAACAGCAAACCGGCTTCCTCAAAAGCACGTTTTTTGCTGGTCGCGTCTACTTGCACAAGTGCTTGTGCAGCAGGCAATATGGCAGCGAGTCTGTTCATGATTGGGGGCTGATTATGCACCTAGATTTGATGTCAAGCTAGGGTAAATATTGATAACTTTCATATTATGTAAATGCAGGCTCAAAAAAACCGCCTGTCTCACAGGCGGTTACTTGATGCAAGCAGGGGGACAAGTCAGTTCAACAACTCCCGCTTGACGCTGCTGTGCTGGTGGTCTTGCACACGGTCTTTGTGGCGCACCACCTGCCGGTCCAGTTTGTCGACCAGGTCGTCGACGGCAGCATACAGGTCTTGGTGGGCGGACTCGGCAAACAAATCGCTGCCTTTGACATGGATATTGCACTCGGCACGCTGCCTGCCCTCTTTTTCTTTTTGCTTTTCCACCGACAGCAAAACGCGCACATCGACCACCTGGTCGAAGTGGCGCATGACGCGATCGAGTTTTTGAATGACATAGCCACGCAGTGCAGGCGTGACTTCCAGATGATGACCGCTGATCGTTAAATTCATACAAACCCTCCGGACAAAAACCTGTGCCAGACGCCCGGGCCGCATGCCTGAACGTTGACAGGTCACCTCCACTATGCACCCAGTGGCTGAAAAAAGCAAACCCCTTGACCGGATACCAAGGCTTTGCCCGGTACGGGGGGCCTGTCAAAGGGCTGGCGGCCCCTCAGCGGTGTGCATCTTCACCTTTTGGGCCAGGGCGTAAGCGAACAAAGAAGCGACCACCGCCGCCAAAGCGCACAGCCAGTAATGCGTCACCTGCCCTTGGGCATTGCGCTGAATCAATAACCCGCCTAGCCAGGTGGCCAAACCCATGGACACCGACTGCACCGCCCCGTTCAAGGACATGAAGGTGCCCCTGAATTGCGGTTGGGCGGCCGAGGTCAACAGCGCCATGCCGGGGATCATGCGCGCGTTCATGCAGAAAAACAGGCTGGACGACACCAGTAACACCAGCGCCAAAGGCGCTGTCTGCATCAGCGTAGTGACCGTCAAAGGCAACATGGACAAAAGAAGCATGCGCTGAAACATAAGGCGCTTGCCGATCCGGTCGGTGAGCGCGCCTATCCAGCGCGCGGTCAGCAAAGTCACGACACCGCCGCTCAGATAAATCAAGGGTATTTCAGACGCCAGCAGCACCTTGTTGGCCTGCATGTAAAGCGTGATGTAGGGCACAACGGTGAAAGCGGCAAACATCATGGCGCAAGACATGGCCAGGGCGCGTCTGTGGTTGGCATCGGCCAGCACGCCGCTGATGGCAAACCATACGTTCTGTCTTCTGGCCTGTGCCACATGTTTGTCCAGACGCGGCAGGGTGAAAAAGGCAGCCAGCCCGACCACGGCGCAGACCACAGCGATGGCAATGAAGCTGCTGTGCCAACCGGCATGGTTGGCCAAAAACAGACCGGACGGCACGCCCATGACAGTGGCCAGCGAAAACGAGGTCATCACCAGCCCGGTGGCACGGCCGCGTCTGGCAAACGGAATCACATCGCCGATCACGGTTTGTGTCATGGCTGACAGAATGCCGCCAAACATCCCGGCCGCCACCCGCGCCAGCATCAACATGCCGTAAGTAGGCGCCAGCGCACAGCCCAGTGTGGTCAGCGCAAACAAGGTGTAAACGGTCAACAACAAGCGCTTGCGTTCAAACCGGTCGACAAACGATGCCGCCAGCAAACCCGACACACCGGCGGCGAACGTGTAAGCCGACACCAGCAATCCGAACTCGGCATCGCTGATCAAAAACAACGCCGTCAGTTGCGGGCCCAAAGGCATCATGATCATGAAATCGACCACATGGGTAAATTGGATACCAGCCAGGGTGAGTAACAAGAGCAACTCTCGCCCCGGCTTCAATTCAGTGTGCATGCAGGATCAACCTCTAAACGTCTCACTTTAACAGTCGGTCATACTGTCACAAAGCAGTGCCATAATTCCAGCTTCAACAGCATCGGAGCAACCTCCTTGGAAACCTACCCTAGTCGGTAGCTTTCGGTCCACTGGCACCAGGCCGGGCGGTATCGAAAGCGAACCTTACCCTTTCACCCGCCCTTTCACGCACTGAGATTTGCCATGCTCAATATTTTTTCGCTGGCCAATGGCCGCCTGTTTCAAGAAGAAATTTCCTCGCTAGAAGAGCTTTCCCGTTTTCAACCGATCTGGGTAGATTTAGAGTCGCCCACGCCGGAAGAAAAGCGTTGGATCAGCCAGCACTTTGATGTGCAAGTGCCGGATGACGCGATGGACGAGGACATTGAAGAGTCTGCGCGCTTTTACGAGGAAGACAACGGCGAACTGCACATACGCTCCGACTTTTTGATCGCCGACATCGAAGAACCGCGCGCGGTGCGAGTGGCTTTCATTTTGAACCAGCACAACGAAGCTTTGAAAAGCCATGGCGTGCTGTTTTCCATACACGAGGAAGATTTGCCCGTGTTCCGTTTGCTGCGACTGCGCGCCCGCCGTGCACCCGGTTTGATTGAAAACGCCAAAGACGTGTTGCTTGAATTGTTTTCTGTCGATGCTGAATATTCTGCGGATACGCTGGAAGGCATTTACGATGAACTTGAGAAAGTCAGCAAGATGGTGTTGTCAGGCGATGTGACCGATGAACTCGCCGGTGAGGTGCTGGCTGAAATCGCACGACAGGAAGACTTGAACGGCCGCATACGGCGCAACATGATGGACACACGGCGCGCATTGAGTTTCGCCATGCGCTTGCGCATGCTCAACGCCGAGCAGTTTGACGATGCGCGGCAAATTCTGCGTGACATTGATTCCCTCGATAGCCACACCGCATTTTTGTTTGACAAGATCAACTTCTTGATGGACGCCACGGTTGGTTTCATCAACATCAGTCAAAACAAAATCATCAAGATTTTTTCAGTGGCCAGTGTGGCCTTGCTGCCTCCTACCCTGGTGGCCAGCATTTACGGCATGAACCTGCAATTCCCCGAATTTGCCATTCTCGGCAGTTACGCCTACCCATATGTGGTCAGCGTCATGTTCTTGAGCGCGGCTTTGCCGATGTGGTTTTGTTACAAGCGCGGCTGGTTGCGTTAATTTAAGTAATGGCCCGCGCGCCAAGCCAAGTACCCAGCAAAGCCAAGCTGTAGCGGCTGGCGACTTCTTGGATGAACCGAGAAAAATCGATGGTGGCAGAGTCATCCGCACGGTCTGAAATCGTGCGAACCGCAGCAAACGGCACACCATAGTCATGGCAGACCTGCGCCACGGCGGCGCCTTCCATTTCTACCGCCAGAGCCTTGGGCTGTCGCGCTTGCAAGTCCTGGCTTTCTGCGGTTGTGGAGACGAACCGGTCACCGCTGACCACCAGGCCTGTATGCACTTGGGGTGTATGTACGTGCAATTCGCGCAAGACATCCATGTCTATCCATTGAGCCGGGTTTTTCAAAACACTGTCGGCGGCTGATTTCAAACTTTGGGTCAAGTGCAAATCAGTAGGGAAGTGGGCCCGCCCGTACATGGGTACTTCGTACGCGGGAAACAAAGGCGAGGCGTCCATGTCGTGTTGCAAAAACTCAGTGGCCACCACCATGTCACCCACATTCACGCCAGGGCCCAAACCGCCGGCCACGCCGGTGAACACCATGTCGGACACGTCAAATCGCTCGATCAGCGCTGTGGCGGTTGTCGCCGCCGCTACCTTGCCAATATGAGAAAGTGCCAACACAACTTGCTGGCCGTGCCAAGTACCGGTAGTCACTTGGCGCGACCCCAATGAAACAGTGTGCGTGTTTTGTAAAGCCTGCTTAAGCCCCGCCAGTTCTTCCTGAATAGCGCCCACGATGGCGATTGGCCTCATGGGCGCATCCTTTGATCAGCAACAGCTTTATTCAATGGCCTTGACCATGTCCTCGACCACTTTTTTGGCGTCGCCGAAGACCATCATGGTTTTGTCCATGTAGAACAATTCGTTGTCCAGACCGGCGTAACCGGCAGCCATAGAGCGTTTGTTAACGATGATGGTTTTGGCTTTGTACGCCTCCAAAATCGGCATGCCGTAAATCGGGCTGCCTTTGATCATGGCCGCAGGGTTGACCACGTCGTTAGCGCCCAAGATGATGGCGACATCGGCCTGTCCAAATTCACCGTTGATGTCTTCCATCTCGAACACCTGGTCGTAAGGCACTTCGGCTTCGGCCAGCAACACGTTCATGTGGCCGGGCATGCGTCCTGCCACCGGGTGTATGGCGTATTTCACGGTGATGCCTTTGTGGGTGAGTTTTTCCGCCAGCTCTTTGACCGCGTGCTGTGCACGCGCCACGGCCAGGCCGTAACCCGGCACGATGACCACGGTTTCGGCATTGCCCAAAATAAAGGCCGCGTCATCCGCGCTGCCGCTTTTCACGGGACGCTGCTCGGTGCTACCGGCCGCTGCCGCGCCTGCTTCGCCGCCAAAGCCGCCCAAAATCACGTTAAAGAACGAGCGGTTCATGGCCTTGCACATGATGTAAGACAAGATGGCGCCGGACGATCCGACCAGCGAGCCCGCAATGATCAACATGCTGTTGTTCAAGCTAAAGCCAATACCTGCTGCGGCCCAGCCCGAATAGCTGTTGAGCATGGACACCACCACCGGCATATCGGCGCCGCCGATAGGGATGATGATGAGCACGCCAATCACAAATGACAAGGCCAGCATGACCAGGAAGGCATCCCAGTCGCC
>CANGCZ010000043.1 GCA_947452325.1 Comamonadaceae bacterium
GAGCAACCCGGTGTACGAGGGCGTTGACAAGAACAACTACCGCATCATTGACCAGTCAAGCAGCAGTGACAGCATCACACCCAAAGACTTGACCGTCAGGGGTTTGAAGGCGCAGGACAAGGTGTATGACGGTAAGCAAGTCGCGCAAGTTGATACCAGCAAACCTTTTGCCCCCGATTCAGGGCTGGTGGCCAACGATGATGTGAAAGTCATTAGTGTGACGGGTACGTTTTCGGACAAAAACGCAAGCCCTAACAAAACCGTGGCTTTGAGCAACCCGGTGTACGAGGGCGTTGACAAGAACAACTACCGCATCATTGACCAGTCAAGCAGCAGTGCGAGCATTCTTCAGGCTGACTTCACCACGGCCATGGCCAGCAAAACTTACGATGGCACCAAAGACCTGTCTACCGTGCAAATCACAGGGGTGAATAACGAAGTGTTCACGGCTTCTGGCGTGACCAACAGCAAAAATGCCAGTCGCAACACAGTGGATCCAGGCAACAAGCTGGTGTATGTCTATGGCGTACAAAGTTTGGTCAATGATGTCAATAATTACAAGCCATTGGATGTCAACAAACTTGACGCCAACACAGTGGTGATAGACCCTGCCTTGCTGACTTACCAGGCCAACAAGCTCGTGGTGAATGTGAATCAACCAATTGAAGGTTTGAGCGGCTCTGTCATTGGTTTTAAGCCGGATGACTCGCTTGAAAACTCAACTGAAGGCGAGTTGTACTGGACCACTTCAGCCACCGTTGAATCTTCGCCTGGAACTTATGACATCTCGGGTGGCGGCCTGACATCCGGCAACTATGATTTTGTACAACATGAAGACAACGCCACGGCATTGACTTTGGCTGAGCTTAGCCATACTGACGATGGATTGTCAGACAACACAAATACAGATGGCACTGGAGATGATTCCTATAACAGGGTAACGCAGCAAGAAAGAACCCCAGCGCCCGGCACCGATGACAACACGGACAACAACACACAAGTCGTGGAAAGCAAGCCCATCGAGCCAGACAATTCCGACAACTCAGACAACAACACCTATGTGACCTCAACCAGGCCTGTCACACCGGTCGTTAAAGATCCTCCCAACCTCCCAACGCCACCTGCGCCGGTGGTTGACAACAAAAAGCCCAACAACCAGGACGGTAAGACCGACGCCAGGCCAGTCATTCCCAATATCAACAACATACAAAACAACCCGGTTGCCAAAATCGACAACGCACCATTGATGGATCCGCACTCTGGTAAAGACAATTTACTGTTGAGCAATTTGGAAGAAGACTACTGGTTTTCAGATTGCCTGTTCACACCGAAAGCACTGAACAAACTGATCCGCTGTGCAACCTCACCCGCGAACAAGCCCCGGTCTATTGAGATCAAAAATCAACCGACGAAAAAACTCAGTGCACTCAACAGTCCTTTGTTGCCTTGATCGCGCTGTTGCTTGGATCGGTTGTCATGGACTGCTCTTCTTATTTTTTGTGTCCGACTTTGTCGGACGTCAAAACACCGTTTTTCGCCAGTGTGATCAGCGGATTGGCGCTGTGTGGTTGTTGTTTGGGTTTTCATACTCTTGCCTATGGCGCCGATAACAAACCCAATGCAGGCGCCTTGTTGCGTGACATGCCTGCCACGTCCGGCTCGACTGACAAAAACCAAGGCAAACAAAGCATAGAGCCGCTTACTGATCCGGGCTTCAACGACCCACAAGGATTTGATGTTTCACGGCTTGTCATCGATGGCAACACTGTCTTTTCTGCGGATAAATTACACGAACTGATCAGCTCCTTAGAAGGGCAGGCACTGACCTTGGAGCAACTTGAACAAGGCATTGACATCATCACCCGGTATTACAGAAGCCAGGGATACCCGTTGACTCGCGCATTGATTCCCGAGCAAGTAATTGAAGACGGGGTGGTACATGTGCTGGTGCTGGAAGCCGTGTGGGGCGAAGTTCAGTTGCTCAACAGCAGTGAGGTGGTGGACAGAGTGATAGAGCGATACACAGACCTGTTCCGGCCAGGTCAACCGGTCAAACAAGATGAGTTGGACAAGGTGAGCCTGATGCTCAGTGACTTACCGGGCGTAGACCCGCAATTCACGCTCAAGCCGGGCCAGGTCACCGGCACTACCGACTTGGAAGTGTTGGCGCATCCCACTCCGCCCGTGGCCGCAGAATGGCTGTTCGACAACCAGGGCAGCAGATACACCGGCAAAAACCGACTGTCTTTTAATTTGCAGTGGAACAATCCTTTCAGACACGGGGATGTGATCGGTGTGAACAAACTGACCACGGGTGATTTGCTGAAGTATGAACGCCTCAGCTTTGAAACGCCGCTGGAAGTCAACGGTTGGCTGGTCGGGGTGGCTGTGTCTGATTTGAATTACCGGCTGGGGGACAACCTGAGTTCAAGTCTGTCAAACGGGTCGGCGCAGCAAAACAGCATTTGGGGCCGATACCAGTTGAATCGCAGCATGGACAAAAACCTGGTCTACCGAATGCAGTGGGACCAAATGGTGTTGCAAGACCATCAAAATGCGGACGCCATCAAAACCGACCGCAACATCAATCTGTGGGCATTCAGCCTCAATGCTGACAGCACAGACACTTGGCTTGGTGGGGGGAGAAACATGGTGAGCGCCAGTTTGAACCTGGGGCAACTTAATTTCAATGATGCCGCAGCCGAGGCCACGGACGATAAGTCTGCCCGGCACAAAGGCGATTTTCAGCGTATCAATGCAGGCGCATCTCGGCAACATTACATAGGCCCCAACACCTCTTTGTTGTTGAACACCGACATGCAATGGGGAATCAAGAATCTGGATTCATCGCAAAAATTTTCGCTCGGTGGCGCCCGCAGCGTGCGTGCCTATGAGGCCGGCACGCTGTCCGGCGACAGCGGCGTCCTGCTCAGTGTCGAGTTGCGCCAGTTATTGCCCCAGCCTGCGCCTCACTTGAATCTGCACGGGCAATGGTTTGCTTCTGTGTTCATTGACGCAGGATGGGTAAAAATCAACCAACAACCATGGAGTCCGGGCAGCAATGAAAGCGGTCTCAGCGGTGTGGGGCTGGGTTTGAATTGGCAGGGACCGGACAATTGGCGTGCATCACTCAGCATCGCCCAGCCCTTGGAAAGCGCGCCTGCAGCTTATGTTGCATCCAAGCGCACCAGTGCCTGGTTTGAATTGGCCAAAGGCTTTCGCTGACTGCGTGCTTGTGCATGGGTTGGTCAGGGTGTAGAGGCGCATAAACTGCAAGCCCGTCACGACTTTGGAATTCACCATGCCGCAGTTATTGAACCCGCACGACATAGCTACCGGCTTGCAGTCATTGCAACTACCCGGCCGCACCTGGGCTGTTGAGGGGCAGGCATTGATGGCATCATGGTCATTCCTTGATTTTCAACAGGCATTCAGTTTCATGACGCTGGCGGCCGAGACAGCCGAGCGCATGAACCACCACCCAGAGTGGACCCACACCTACAACCATGTCCATGTCAGATTGAGCACACACGACGCCGGTGGTTTGACTGCTTTGGACTTTGACTTGGCTCATGCCATGCAAGCTTTGGCCGATGGCTTGCTGGACACGGCGAACGCCGGTAACGGCAAAGCGGCATGGGGCTTGGACACGGCATCCTTGGTGCAGCACTGGGTGACTGCGTTCAATCAAGAGCAATTGACGGACATGACGCAATGCTATGCGCCGGACGCTTTGCTGTGGGGCACCCATGCTTTGCAATGCATACAAGGGCGTGACGTAGTGACGCAGTACTTCAAAAATGTGTTTGACTCAGGTCGAAGAGTGCGGGTCAGTCTGACTGGTTTACAAGCCACCGGTGGGTTTCACCGCCGCATTGCCCACGGCAGTTACCGATTTGATTCAACGCCTGTCACCGGTCCCGTGGTGTTATCGGCTCGTTTCAGTTTTGTTTGGCAATTCCAAGCCCGGGGTTGGCAAATCCAGTCGCACCATTCATCAGCCATGCCGGCCCAAACTTGAGGCACAGGATGTGAGCACTGCCATCAGCAAGGCGTTGCAGATCAAAGGTCTGGATTGAAGTTCAGCGCCGGTTATCCAGCATCGACAGCAATTGCGACAGCGCATGCGACAGCGTAGCAAGCCGCACCGCACGGCGGTCACCTTCAAAGTGGCAAGTTTGTGATTTGATCCACGCGGTCTCTGCGCCCAGGGTCGGGCCCGAGTCAGCGGGCAAGGCCCAGGCAAAGCAAACGGTGCCTACCGGTTTGTCGGGGCTACCGCCACCCGGGCCGGCGATACCAGTGACGGCCAGCGACACTTGCGCTTTGCTGTGCTTCAAAGCGCCCAAAGCCATGGCTTGGGCAACGGGCTCGCTGACCGCGCCGTGTTTGTCTATCAAGCCGTTGGGTATACCCAGCATGTCGTGCTTGGCTTCATTGCTGTAGCTGACAAAACCACGCTCAAACCAATGGCTGGAGCCCGCCAAGTCGGTGCATGAAGCTGCGATCAAACCGCCGGTGCAGCTTTCAGCGGTTGCCAGCATCCAGCCGCGATGCAGCAATTGGGCGGCCAGCGATTCGGTGTCATTGAATGCGTTCATCGTGTGGCCTGCCAAAGTGAAATACACAACAAGGTACAAAACGCAGCTACCAAGTCGTCAAACATGATGCCCCAGCCGCCGCGCCAACCCAGTCCGTGGAAATGCCGGTCTGCCCAGCCGACAGGCCCGGGTTTGACCGCGTCGAAAAAACGGAAAAGCACGAATGCAATGAACTGGCCCCACAGGCCTACTGGCATCCATAGCCAGAGAATCAACCAAAATGCGACGATTTCATCCCAAACAATGGCGCTGGGGTCTTGCACTTGCATGTGTTGCGCCGTCACGGTGCATACCCACCAGCCCAGCGGCAGCGACAGCGCGATCAGCAGGCCTGTCTCCAGCGGGCTTAACCATAGTTGCAGCAATTCGTAAGAAGCCCAGGCCCACAAAGTGCCGACAGTGCCTGGGGCTTTGGGACTCAAGCCGGCACCCAAGCCCATGGCCAACACATGGGCCGGGTGAGACCACATAAAGCGGGCGGCGTTCCATTGCACAGACAGGCTCATGGCAGGATTCAGTGTGAAAAATGGTCGAATGAAACAAACCGCCTCGAGAGAGGGATGCCTTGGGCATCCAACACTTGAAGGCCTTGCCCTGCTGTGATGCGGCCTATGCAAGTGACGGACACATCACAAGTGTTGGCGGCCTCTTGTACGGCCGGTGCTTGATCTGGCGCTGCGGTGAACAGCAATTCATAGTCATCGCCACCGGCCAGCGCCAACTCTAGTCGACGCGCCATCGGAATGGATTGCAAAGCCGGGCTGATGGCCGCGCTGTCGGCGACCCAGTCGGTGGTCAAGACGGCGCCCACGCCGGAGGCTTTCAGTATGTGACCCAGGTCACCCGCCAGACCGTCGCTGACATCGATACACGCGTTGGCGATGCCGCGCAAAGCCACGCCCAGAGCCACGCGCGGATCGGGCATTTCCATGCGCAGGCGGGCGTCTTCAAACAAAGCCGTATCGAGTTTCAAGGAGCCGCGAAACACTTCCAATGCCAGCCTGGCGTCGCCCACACTGCCACTCAGATAAACGTCATCTCCGGCTTGGGCACCGCTGCGCAGCAAAGCGTCTCCCGGCGGGACTTCGCCGAACACGGTGATGCAAATATTCAAAGGCCCTTGGGTGGTGTCGCCGCCTATGAGTTCGCAACCGTGTGCATCGGCAAGCATGAACAGGCCTTGCGAAAAGCCTTGCAGCCACGCGGGATCGATGCGCGGCAGCGACAAGGCGAGGGTGAATGCCAGCGGGCGGGCACCACAAGCGGCCAAGTCACTCAAATTGACCGCCAATGCCTTGTGGCCCAAGCGTTGCGGCGACACGGTGCTGAGGAAATGCCGCCCTTCGACCAGCATGTCTGAAGAGACAGCCAATTGCATGCCGGGCTGGGGTTGCCACAGTGCGCAATCGTCGCCCACACCGGTGACCGCGCGCCGCGCCGGGCGGGTGAAATAACGCGCGATCAAATCAAATTCACCCATGCCGTGTCAGTGCATTTGCCGTCTGCTGCCACTGTCGCTCAACGCATCGAGCACGAACATGGGAATGTCTACTTCAAATTTTTCACCGTCCACGGCTACGCAAAAATAACTGCCGTGCATGGTACCGGTGGGGGTGCGTAAACGCGTGCCGCTGGTGTATTCGAAACTTTCGCCGGGTTGCAGCAAGGGTTGGTGACCTACCACGCCCAGGCCTTTGACTTTCTCGTGCAAGCCGTCAGCGTCGTTGATATGCCAGGTGCGTGAAATCACTTGCGCCGCGATACCGCCGGTGTTGTGAATCACCACGGTGTAAGAGAATGCGTAAAGTCCGTCTTGCGGACTGGATTGCTCCGGCAGGTAATTCGGCGTGACTTCCACGCTGAGTTTGTAAGTGGGCATGGGCAACAATTCCGGTCAAATTCTTCAAAAACTCGATTCTGACACCATAATCCACAACATGAGCACCACCTACCGCATCGCACCTTCTATCTTGTCCGCCGATTTCGCCCGTTTGGGTGAAGAAGTGAGAAACGTTGTCGCCGCCGGCGCCGACTGGATTCACTTTGATGTGATGGACAACCATTACGTACCGAATCTGACTTTTGGCCCCATGGTTTGCCAAGCTTTGAAGCCGCATGCCAAAACCCCGGCCGGCGTTGCGGTGCCTATCGATGTGCATCTCATGGTGCAACCGGTAGACGCTTTGGCGGCAGCATTTGCCCAGGCCGGCGCCGACCTCATCAGCTTTCACCCGGATGCGTCCGCCCATGCGCACCGCAGCGTGCAAGCCATCAAGGCGGCAGGTTGCCAGGCCGGTGTGGTGTTCAACCCGGCTGAACCGCTGGATGTATTGGATTGGCTGATTGAAGACATAGACCTGATTTTGATCATGAGCGTCAACCCCGGTTTCGGCGGCCAAAGTTTCATCGATTCGGCTTTGCGCAAGGTCGAGCACGCGGCCAAACGCATCCAGTCCAGCGGCCGACAAATTCGCCTGGAAGTCGATGGCGGTATCAAGCCTGACAATATCCGCTCGGTAGCCAATGCAGGTGCCGATACTTTTGTGGCGGGCAGCGCTATTTTTGGCAAACCCGATTACAAAGCGGTGATTGACCAGATGCGCCAAGCCTTGGCCTGAAAAATTTTTGACTGAAAGACCACATGAAATATTTTTTGCAATTCACGGCTTTGTCTGCCAGCTTGCTTTTCTCCACCTTGTTGCAAGCCGCTTGTTTTCCTGACACCCCTTTGACCCGGCCTGACAGCCGCTATGAAGCGGCGAATGCCAGCGGCACTGAAGTCAAGGACAAGGAGACCGGACTGGTTTGGCAACGTTGTGTTTATGGCATGAAATGGGACGGTGCTGCTTGCTCAGGCATTGCGATTGCACAAGACTGGAAAACCGCCAATAAATTTGCTTTAGATGCCAAATGGCGCTTGCCCACACAAGCCGAGCTTGAAGGCTTGAGCGAAAAAAGCTGCTCTGAACTGGCCATGAACAGCACCTGGTTCGGCTCCGGCCCGTCTGGTTGGACCTGGACCTCGACCGACATGGGCAGCACTGATGGTGCGGTGGTGGTCCATTCAGGCAGCGCTTTGATCGCCAATCTCATCAAAAAAATCCCTCTGTATGTCAGATGGGTGCATAACTGATTGCACAAAGGCTGCACATGATCAGCGCCAACATACAAGCCGTCATGATTGATTTAGACGGCACCATGGTTGACACCATGGGCGATTTCGAAGCCGTACTCAATCTGTGCCTGGCTGATATAGATTTGCCCAAAGTAGACAAGCAAGTGGTGAACATCGCGGTGGGCAAAGGCTCTGAGCATTTGATCCGCACCGTGCTGCGCCACCAGCTTGCATTACCTGAGGTCAAAGCCTCAGGCATGGTCTGCGACAACACCACCGTGGAGCATTTGTATGAACCGGCGTTCGACCGCTACCAGCACCACTACGAAAAGGTCAATGGCCAATTCGCCGATGTCTACCCGGGCGTGCTGGCCGGTTTGCAGCAGTTGCAAGCACGTGGCCTGAAGATGGCTTGTCTGACCAACAAACCCACGGCGTTTGCCAAAGCCTTGCTGGCCGACAAAGGCCTGGCCGGTTTTTTCAGCCATGTGTACGGCGGCGATGCTTTCCCGCGCAAAAAACCCGACCCCTTGCCCTTGCTGGAAACCTGTCAAGCTTTGGGCAGTTTGCCTGCACATACCTTGATGTTGGGCGACTCACAAAACGATGCGCTCGCTGCACGCGCCGCCGGTTGTCCTGTGGTGCTGGTCACCTATGGCTACAACCATGGCGAGCCCATACAAGGCGTCGATTGCGACGGCTTTGTCGACAGCATTGCCGGGCTGTCCTGGTAAGGGCTTCAGTGCGGGGCCATTTGTTACACTTTCTTCATGTTTATCCATCTCAATATCCTCACCGGCAGCAATGAGCGGGGAGCCTGGCCCTGGCGTCGCCCGCGCAGCCCGGCGTGACCTTGCCTGATTGAGTAGTTACGCCTCCTCTGAAGCCGGGGTTTTCAACCCCCTTGAATGTTTAAATTTTTGCCCGCATGCGGGCCGAGCTGTGGAGGCTCCCAGTGATCTCTGAACTTGAATTCAAAAGCCTGGCGGCACAAGGCTATAACCGCATTCCTTTGATGGCCGAGGCCTTTGCCGATCTGGAAACCCCTTTGTCGCTGTACCTGAAACTCGCCTTTACCAAAGATGGCGGCAAACACAGTTTTTTGCTGGAATCGGTGGTCGGCGGCGAGCGTTTCGGGCGCTACAGCTTCATCGGTTTGCCTGCCAAAACATTTTTAAGAGCCCAGGGTTTCGGTGATGCGGCGCGTACGGAAGTGGTGACAGAAGGTACTGTTGTCGAAACCCATAGCGGCAATCCGCTGGACTTCATTGAAGCCTACCAACAGCGTTTCAAAGTGGCGCTGCGCCCGGGCATGCCGCGTTTTTGCGGCGGCCTGGCAGGGTATTTCGGCTACGACACGGTGCGGCATATCGAGAAAAAATTGCAGCACAGTTGTCCGCCGGACACCCTGGGCTGCCCGGATATTTTGTTGCTGCAAACCGAAGAGCTGGCGGTCATTGATAACTTGTCCGGCAAGTTGTATTTGATGGTCTATGCCGATCCGAACAGCCCCGAAGCCTTTACCCGCGCCAAAAAACGCCTGCGCGAACTGAAAGAGTTGTTGAAATATTCTGTCAGCGCGCCGGTGGTCAAGGCCACACAAAGCCACCCGCCTGAGCGTGAATTCGCCAAGGCCGATTACATCCAGGCGGTGGAACGCGCCAAAGGCTTGATAGAGGCAGGTGACTTCATGCAAGTGCAAGTCGGCCAGCGCATCAAAAAGCGTTTCACCGAAAGCCCGTTGTCGCTGTACCGTGCGCTGCGTTCGCTCAACCCCAGCCCGTATATGTATTTCTACAACATGGGCGACTTTCAAGTGGTGGGTGCGTCGCCGGAGATTCTGGTGCGACAGGAAACCACGCCCGAGGGCAACAAGGTCACCATACGTCCTTTGGCAGGTACCCGTCCGCGTGGTGCCACGCCAGTGGCAGACAAAGCCACTGAAGAAGAGTTGATCAACGACCCCAAAGAGCGGGCCGAGCATGTGATGTTGATCGACCTGGCGCGCAACGACATCGGTCGCATCGCCAAAACCGGCACGGTGAAAGTCACCGAGGCTTTCACCGTGGAGCGCTACAGCCACGTGATGCACATCGTCAGCAATGTGGAAGGCGAATTGAAAGACGGCATGAGCAGCATGGATGTGTTGCGCGCCACTTTCCCGGCCGGCACGCTGACAGGCGCGCCCAAGGTGCATGCCATGGAACTGATCGATCAACTCGAACCAGTCAAACGCGGCATTTACGGTGGCGCTTGCGGTTACCTGAGTTTTGCCGGTGACATGGATGTGGCCATCGCCATTCGCACCGGCATCATCAAAAACGACACCTTGTATGTGCAGGCTGCGGCAGGCGTGGTGGCGGATTCGGTGCCTGAGATGGAGTGGCGCGAAACCGAGCACAAAGCGCGTGCGTTATTGCGTGCCAGCGAGCTGGTCGAGGAGGGCTTGGAATGAAACTCCTGATGATCGACAACTACGACAGCTTCACCTAC
>CANGCZ010000044.1 GCA_947452325.1 Comamonadaceae bacterium
TCGCCAATGCCATGAAGTCTTTGGGCGTGACCAAAGGCGACCGCGTCATCATTTACATCTCCATGTCCGTAGATGGCGTCGCCGCCATGCAAGCCTGTGCCCGCATAGGCGCTACCCATTCGGTGGTATTTGGCGGCTTCTCGGCGCAGAGTTTGCGCGACCGCATCGAGGACACCGGCGCCAAACTCGTCATCACGGCCGACCACCAATTGCGCGGCGGAAAACAATTGCCTTTGAAATCTATTGTGGATGAAGCCTTGGCGCTTGGCGGTTGCGACAGTGTCAAACACGTGTTGGTAGCCAAGCGCTCTGGCGCTGACATTGCCATGCAAGCCGGCCGCGATTTGTGGCTCTCTGATGTGGCTGACAAGCAAGCCACTACCTGCACCCCGGAGTGGGTGGAAGCCGAGCACCCGTTGTTTCTGCTTTACACCTCCGGCTCCACCGGTAAACCCAAAGGTGTGCAACACAGCACCGGTGGCTACCTGATGCATGCGGCGCTCACCACCGAGTGGACTTTCGACTTGAAAGCCAACGATGTGTTTTGGTGTACCGCAGACATCGGCTGGGTCACAGGCCACACGTACATTGCTTACGGCCCGCTGGCCTTGGGCGGCACGCAAATTGTGTTTGAAGGTGTGCCAACCTATCCGGACGCAGGCCGTTTCTGGAAGATGATCCAAGACCACAAGGTCAGCATTTTTTACACCGCGCCTACAGCCATTCGCTCTCTCATCAAAGCCGCCGAAGGCAACGAGGCTGTGCATCCGGCGCGCTATGACTTGAACAGCTTGCGCTTGTTGGGCTCGGTGGGCGAACCCATCAACCCTGCGGCCTGGGAGTGGTACCACCAACATGTGGGCGGCGGTCGTTGCCCTATCGTGGATACGTTCTGGCAAACCGAAACCGGTGGTCACATGATCACGCCGCTGCCCGGTGCCACGCATTTGGTGCCTGGTTCATGCACCTTGCCGTTCCCCGGTATTCAAGCTGCCATTGTTGATGAGACAGGCAAAGATGTACCGAACGGACAGGCGGGTATTTTGGTCGTGAAAAAACCGTGGCCGTCGATGATTCGCACCATTTGGGGTGACCCTGAGCGTTTCAAGAAAAGCTATTTCCCCGAAGATTTTCAGGGCAAATACTATTTGGCCGGTGACGGTGCGATCCGCGATGCGCACACCGGCAACTTCACCATCACCGGCCGCATCGACGATGTGTTGAACGTGTCCGGTCACCGCATGGGCACCATGGAAATCGAGTCGGCTTTGGTGAGTTGCACCGAGTTGGTGGCCGAGGCTGCAGTGGTTGGACGCCCTGACGACACCACGGGCGAAGCGATATGCGCATTTGTGGTGCTCAAGCGTTCGCGCCCCACAGGCGACGAAGCCAAGCAAATCGCCAAAATTTTGCGTGACCATGTGGGCAAGGAAATTGGTCCGATTGCCAAGCCCAAAGACATTCGCTTTGGCGAGAACTTGCCAAAGACACGTTCAGGCAAGATCATGCGCAGGTTGTTGCGCTCGATTGCCAAGGGCGAGGCGATCACGCAAGACGTGTCCACTTTAGAGAACCCGGCGATATTGACGCAGTTGTCTGAGAGTGTTTGAAATCCTGCGTTTATAAGGACACGCTTAGGCCGACCCATCCGAAGGGTTTGGCGTTTGTGCGGTTGTTTAAGTCACGCTTGGGCCGACCCATCCGAAGGGGTTGGCGTTTGTGCGGTTCATTGAAGACACGCTTAGGCCGACCCATCCGAAGGGGTTGGCGTTTGTCCGGTTGTTTAAGTCACGCTTAGGCCGACCCATCCGGTGCGATTTTTTTCTGCGCTTTCGCTCGAAAAAAACGCCCCCTCCGAGTCGGCCTGAAGTGAAATTAATTGGAACCTGACCCCAATTATTGAGCCGGCGTGGCGTGAACACCTCAGTCGATAACCACACAAACAGCATGCAGTGAATAGGCAAAAAAAGAGCAACCGAAGTTGCTCTTTCTATGAGCGCAAAAAAACTTATTTCAAGCTCAGCACCCAGGCCACCAATTTCTTGGCTTCAGCTTCATTGACCTGCGGATTGGCCGGCATCGGGATCGCGCCCCAGACACCGCCGCCCCCTGCACGCACTTTGGCGGCCAGGGTATCTACAGCACTTTTGTCGCCGGCGTATTTTTTGGCCACATCTTTGAACGCCGGTCCGACGACTTGCGTATTGATGGAATGGCATGCCAAACAGTTTTTCGTGCCCGCCAGTTTTTCATCGGCGAAAGCAGACTGGCTGAGACACACAGCGGCAAGGGTGGTAAACAACACACGTTTCATTT
Source organism: Comamonadaceae bacterium (assembly GCA_947452325.1). Lineage (GTDB taxonomy): Bacteria > Pseudomonadota > Gammaproteobacteria > Burkholderiales > Burkholderiaceae_C > Limnohabitans. The sequence goes on from CANGCZ010000044.1 coordinate 2,317, forward strand.
CGACGTCCTTCAAGTTTAAAAATCAGAACAGGTCAAGCACCGCGCCTTTGCTGGCGGTTGACGCGTTGTGCGCAAATTTGCTCAGCACACCGCGCGTGTAACGCGGAGCCGGTGCTTTCCAAACCGCGCGGCGTTTTTCAATTTCCGCATCCGGCACATTCAGTTGCAGCAGCAATTGGCGTGCATCAATGGTGACGCTGTCGCCTTCATGGATCAAAGCAATCGTGCCACCCGCCGCTGCCTCTGGCGCAACGTGGCCGACCACCATGCCCCAGGTGGCGCCGGAGAAACGCCCGTCGGTGATCAAACCGACGCTTTGACCCAGACCGGCGCCGATCAAAGCGCTGGTCGGTGCCAGCATCTCGGGCATGCCCGGGCCGCCTTTGGGGCCGAGGTAGCGCAAGACCATCACATCGCCAGGTTGGATCTGGTTGTCCAAAATGGCTTTGAGCGCAGATTGCTCGTCATCAAACACACGGGCCGGGCCGGTGATGACGGGGTTTTTCAAGCCGGTGATTTTGGCCACGGCGCCTTCGGGCGACAAATTGCCTTTCAAAATCGCCAGGTGGCCTTCGGTGTACATGGGCTTGTCGAACGCACGGATCACGTCCTGATCGGCGCTGGGCGTGTCGGGAATATCGGCCAGGTTTTCGGCCACGGTTTTACCGGTGATGGTCATGCAGTCACCATGTATCAAACCGGCTTTGAGCAATACCTTCATCACTTGCGGAATACCGCCGGCTTTGTGCAAATCGACGGCCAGGTATTTACCACTGGGTTTCAAGTCGCAAATCACCGGCACGCGCTTGCGCATGCGCTCGAAATCATCGATGGTCCAATCGACTTGCGCGGCGTGTGTGATGGCCAGAAAGTGCAGCACCGCGTTGGTCGAGCCGCCAGTGGCCATGATGACCGCAACTGCGTTTTCGATCGCTTTTTTAGTGACGATATCGCGTGGCTTCAAATCTTTTTTGATGGCTTCGATCAGGACTTTGGCCGCGTGTTTGGCCGCGGCTTCGATCTCGCCATGCGGGTTGGCCATGGTGGAAGAAAAAGGCAGCGACATGCCCAGAGCTTCGAATGCGGACGACATGGTGTTGGCGGTGTACATACCGCCGCAAGAGCCGGTACCGGGCACGGCGCGCATTTCGATTTCACGCAAATCGGCGTCACTCAACTTACCTGCGGCGTTTTCACCCACGGCTTCGAATACGCTGACGATGTTCAGGTCTTTGCCTTTGAAAGTACCCGGCAGAATGGTGCCGCCGTACACATAAATGGCTGGCACGTTAGCGCGCAATATGCCCATCATGCCGCCTGGCATGTTTTTGTCGCAACCGCCGACCACCAGCACACCGTCCATCCACTGGCCGCCGACGCAGGTTTCAATGCAATCCGAAATCACTTCGCGGCTGACCAGTGAATATTTCATGCCTTCGGTGCCCATGGACATGCCGTCCGAAATGGTGGGCGTGCCGAAAATCTGTGCATTGCCACCGGCCTCTTCAATACCGGCTACCGCTGCGTCAGCGAGTTTTTGCAAGCCGCTGTTGCAAGGCGTGATCGTGGAGTGTCCGTTGGCCACGCCGACCATGGGCTTGACGAAATCGGTCTCCTCGTAGCCCATGGCGTAATACATGGAACGATTCGGGGCGCGTGATTTGCCTTCAGTGATGTTGGCTGAGCGGCGGTTGATTTTGAGGGGTGAAGTGGCCATGACTTTCCAGTGTTGAAAACAGACAAGTTGCAGAGTTTAGCCGCGTCAAACCCGCCGATTCGGCCTGTCTTTTCGATTCTGCGAAGTGTCGCCTGTTTGACGCACAATCTGCGCATGTTGATACACCCGCAATTCGATCCCGTCGCTCTGTCTGTGGGGCCTGTTTCCATTCATTGGTACGGCATCACGTATTTGGTGGCGTTCATGCTTTTTACGGGGCTGGCACGTTGGCGACTGCAACACCCGCCGTATGTCAGCCTGGCGGCGCAAGGCTTGTGGTCTCCCAAAGTCATAGACGATTTGATGACTTACGGCGTCCTCGGCGTGGTGTTAGGCGGTCGCATCGGTTACTGCCTGTTTTACAAACCTGGTTATTACGCGGCACACCCGCTGGAAATAGCTTACGTCTGGCAAGGCGGCATGAGTTTTCACGGTGGCATGCTAGGCGTGATCAGCGCCATGGCCGTGTTTGCCTGGCACACACAGCGCCCGTGGTTACAGGTGACCGATTTCATTGCGCCTTGCGTGCCCACCGGACTGGCCGCAGGGCGGGTGGGCAATTTCATCAACGGCGAGTTGTGGGGCCGTGCGGCCCCGGCCGATTTGCCCTGGGCCATGGTGTTCCCGCAAAGCGGCTCGGATTTGCCGCGCCACCCCTCGCAGATTTACCAATTCTTGCTGGAAGGTTTATTGCTCTTCGCGGTCTTGTGGTGGCTGGCACGCAAACCGCGTCCCACCGGCTGGATGTCCGGCGCGTTTTTGATTGGTTACGGGTCGCTGCGTTTTGTGGCCGAGTACTTCCGCGAACCGGACGCGCACCTGGGTTTGTTGACTTTGGGCTTGTCCATGGGCCAGTGGTTGTGTCTGCCCATGGTGGTGTCGGGAGTCGCATTCATTGTCTGGTCTCAACGTCCATCATCTGCTTGATATGAACCACAATCTTTACAGCGCATTGCGCCGGGGTTTTCCTGCCGATTTGCAACAAACAGCGGTTGAAACCGACCATGGCTTGGCCTATAGCTGGAGCGATCTTGAGCGCGGTAGCGCCATGCTGGCCAACTGGATAGACAGCTTGCATTTGCCATCGGCTTCGCGCATCGCGGTACAGACTGAAAAATCGGTAGAAGTGCTGATGCTTTACCTGGCCTGTTTGCGCAGTGGCCATGTATTTTTGCCGCTGAACCCGGCTTACCAGCAAACCGAAATCGCCTACTTCGTCGCCAATGCCGAACCTGCGGTCGTGGTGTGTACACCGGCCAACTTCGGCTGGGTCAGCAAAATCGCATTTCAAGCCGGTACGCGCTATGTGTTGACTTTGGACGATCAGCGCGGTGGCAGTCTGCTCGCGCGCGCTGCGCACCACAGCGATGTGCACACGCCTGTCGTTTCAGCTTTTGACGACTTGGCGGCCATCATTTACACCAGCGGCACCACAGGTCGCAGCAAAGGGGCCATGCTCAGCCACGGCAATTTGCTGAGCAATGCACAGGTCTTGAAAGACTACTGGGGTTGGCAAACAGGTGATGTGCTGATTCATGCCTTGCCGGTTTTTCATGTGCACGGCTTGTTCGTGGCCATACACGGCGCTTTGCTCAATGGCAGCAAAATGCTGTGGCACAGCCGCTTTGACGCACAGCAAGTGCTGGCTGATATGCCGCGCGCCACCGTATTGATGGGGGTGCCTACGTTTTACACGCGGCTGCTGGCCTTACCGGGATTGAACGCTGAGGCATGCGCCCATATGCGTTTGTTCATTTCAGGCTCGGCGCCTATGCTGTTGGACACCTTTGAGAGCTGGCATCAGCGCACCGGCCACACGGTGTTGGAGCGTTACGGCATGAGTGAAACCGTGATGCTGACGTCCAACCCCTACAAGCCGGATGAACGCCACGGCGGGTCATCCATACGTGTAGGCGGCAGCGTGGGTTTTCCGTTACCGGGCGTGAGTTTGCGCATTGCGGGCGACAACGGTGAGCTGCTTGGCTCGGGTGAAGTAGGCAGCATTCAGGTCAAAGGGCCGAATGTGTTTGCCGGTTACTGGCGCATGCCGGAGAAAACCGCGCAAGAGTTCACTGCCGACGGTTATTTCGTGACCGGTGATATGGGCACAGTGGATGACAAAGCTTATGTGCGCATTGTGGGACGCAGCAAGGACCTGATCATCAGCGGCGGCTTGAATGTGTATCCGGCTGAAGTTGAAGACGCGTTGAACAACTTGCCCGGCGTGGCCGAAAGTGCTGTGGTCGGCGTGCCGCATGCGGACTTCGGTGAAGCGGGCTTTGCGTTTGTGCTGGCCAGGCCGGGAGTGGAACTTCAAGCCGCTCAATTGTTGGCTGCTTTGAAAACCAAACTGGCCAATTTCAAAGTGCCAAAGCATTGCCAAGTGGTCAACGACTTACCCCGCAACGCCATGGGCAAGGTTCAGAAAAACCTGTTGCGCGAGATGGCCGGGAAATTGGGGTCAGGTTCCAATTAATTGCAGTTTGCTGGCTTGTCACTGTTGACGGTCAAGGCTTTTTCCACAGCCTCGCCGAGTTCAATCACCGCCAGCGCGTAATAGCTGCTGCGGTTGTAGCGGGTGATCACAAAGAAATTGTCCGTGCCAGCCACATAGGACGGGGCTTCGTTGGCGTTGTGTAATTGAACCAGCGCCAGTGCTGCGTTGAAGCGCTTGCCTTCGTCCGAAAGCATCGCTTGTTTGTCGGCCAGATGAGACGCAGACCATGACGGCACGATGTCCGGCGCGAGCAATGCAGCCAGGTCGCTGTCGCTGACAGATTGCACATCGACCGAAAAATGCGTTGGCATACCGGGGTGCCAGCCGAAAGCTTTGAAATAGTTGGCCACCGAGCCTATGGCGTCGGCGGCGCTGTTGCTCAAATCGATACGGCCGTCGCCATCAAAATCCACGGCAAATTTGGCAATGCTTGATGGCATGAACTGAGGCCAACCGCTGGCGCCGGCAAAACTGCCGAGCACCGGTTTTTTCGCGGGCAGCGTGCGTTGCTGTTTTAAAAAATAACCTAACTCATCCTGAAAAAACGCTTGGCGCTCCGCGGCCTGCGGATGCTCTTTGGGGAAGTTCAAGCTCAAGCTGCTCAAGGCGTCGATCAGCTTGTACTGCCCCTGATGTTGGCCGTAAAAAGTTTCTACGCCCAGTATGCCGACGATGTAGCGCTGCTCCACCCCGGTTTGTGCAAATGCGCGGTCAAGTTGCAGCATGTGTTCGCGCCAGAAGCGAACACCGGTTTGTATGCGGCATTCCGTCAAAAAGCGAGCCCGGTAGGCGTGCCAGTTTTTCACTTGCGGTGAGGAGGGCGGCAACACCAGTTGCAGGATTTGCGGCAACAGGCGGGCCCCGGCGATTTGTTGTTGCACCCAAGCCGGCGGCAGCTTGTGTTTTTGCGCAATTTCCCGAGCGAGTTGCCGCACTGCGTTGCTGTTGCCGAAAGCCTTGCCGGTGACCACTTTGGCCGCTGCTGTTTTTTTGCGTTGCTTGGTTTTGCTTTGCGTTGGTTTGACGGTGTTTTTTTTCTGTTTTTCACCGGCTGGCTGGGTCTTGACGGCAGCAGCCGTTTGTTCTGCCGCCCGGGCGGCAGGAATGAAAAACACCATGACACTGAGACAAGCTGCCAAGAAAAAAGCAGCTATGCCAGACAGCGGGAGGCGTTGAACCGGGTTATTCATGACTGACAAGTGTAGCCATCGGCGTTGCCTGTCAATCCGTTGAGGCGTGATAATCGATATTGATGGAAAATTTAACTGTTTTACTCTCGGCCTGGTCCCAGGATGGACTGTCACCGGCGCTCATGACAGAAATCATTTACCTGTGCGCAGCGCTGGCGCTGGCGTGGTTTGCGGCCTGGTCGCTGGGTCGACACCGGCAAAATGAATCTGTGCTGTTCGGCCGGCATGTCATAGACGGCTTGCTGTTTCCTGCGCTCGCGCTGACTTTGGCTTACATCGCCCAATCCTGGTTGCAGCGACACCAGCCTGTACTGCTGTTCAAACTGGCGATTCCTGTGCTCTTGTCGCTGGCACTCATTCGCTTGAGCGCCCGCGTGCTGATGGCGGTGTTTCCGCGCTCGGGTGCTGCCGCTTTGACCGAGCGCCTGATTTCCTGGCTGGCCTGGGGCATGGCGGTCTTGTGGATCACCGATTTGCTGCCGCTGGTGTTGCAGGAGATGGAGCAAATCCATTTGAATTTCGGCAAGGTCAAGCTGGACTTGCGTACCATACTGGAAGGCGTGTTGTCTTCCGGCCTGGTGCTGATGCTCAGCCTGTGGCTGTCGGCGGTGATCGAACAACGCGTGCTCAGCCAGACCGTCAGCGATTTGTCTATGCGCAAAGTCGCCGCCAATGTGTTGCGCGCGGTCTTGCTGTTCATTGGTTTGTTGCTGGCATTGTCTGCGGTTGGTGTGGATTTGACGGCTTTGTCTGTGCTGGGCGGCGCCTTGGGTGTCGGGCTGGGGCTGGGTTTACAAAAGCTGGCGGCGAACTACGTCAGCGGCTTTGTGGTGCTGATCGAGCGTTCGGTGCGCATCGGCGACCATATCCGCGTGGACGACATTGAAGGTCAGGTGACCGACATCAAAACCCGTTTCACTTTGCTGCGCGACTCCAACGGGCGGGAGTCCATCATCCCCAACGACATGTTGATCACCCAGCGGGTGGACAATTTTTCCCTGACAGATTCAGCAGTGGCTTTGCAGACCACGGTGCTGGTCGCTATCGAAAACGACGCAATCAAAGTACAAACGGTTTTACAAACCGCTTTGGCTGGGGTGAAAGACCTGTTGCCTGAACCGCCGCCGCAAGTGTTTTTCAGCCGATTCAGCGCCGACGGCCTGGAATGGAGTCTGCATTTCTGGGTGACCGATCAATTGACCGCCCGCATGGCGGTGCTTTCACGCGTGAACCAAGCCGTTTGGTCTGCCTTGCAAGCGGCGAACATCAGCTTGCCGCCACCCAAAGCTTTGCTGGCACAAGCGCCTGATTAAAAAAGCACGACCGTTCAGAAATTACAATCGATTCGTCTAGAATGACGTGCACGTCAACTTCCATGCACGGAAGTCAAGACTTTTCACCTATATTTATCTCTTGGAGCAAACCCATGAAGGCATTGGTCGCCGTCAAACGCGTGGTGGATTACAACGTCAAAGTCCAGGTCAAATCCGATCAGACTGGCGTAGACATCGCCAACGTCAAAATGAGCATGAACCCGTTCGATGAAATCGCTGTGGAAGAGGCGGTTCGTTTGAAAGAAAAAGGCGTATTGACCGAAGTGGTTGTGGTGTCCTGCGGTGTGACCCAATGCCAGGAAACCTTGCGCACCGCCATGGCCATTGGCGCAGACCGAGGCATTTTGGTGGAAACCAATGAAGAACTGCAACCCCTGGCTGTGGCCAAACTGCTCAAAGCGCTAGCTGACAAAGAACAACCCGGCATGGTTATTTTGGGCAAGCAAGCGATTGATGACGATTGCAACCAGACCGGCCAAATGCTGGCTGCGCTGGCCGATTGGCCGCAAGCCACGTTTGCCTCTAAAGTGGAAATGCATGACGGCAGTCTGCATGTGACACGTGAAGTAGACGGTGGTCTGGAAACATTGAAGTTGTCTTTGCCTGCGGTCGTCACTACTGATTTGCGCCTGAACGAGCCGCGTTATGTCACGCTGCCCAACATCATGAAGGCCAAGAAAAAACAGATCGATATTTTCAAACCCGAAGACTTGGGTGTAGATGTCACACCGCGTATCAAAACTTTGAAAGTCAGCGAACCGCCCAAGCGCAGCGCCGGTATCAAAGTGGCCGATGTGGCCGCGCTGGTGGACAAACTCAAAAACGAAGCAAAGGTGATTTGACATGGCCTCATTAGTGATTGCAGAACACGATAACCACAGCCTCAAACCTGCTACGTTGAACACCGTGACCGCGGCCATTGCCTGCGGCGGTGAAGTTCACGTATTGGTGGCGGGCATTGACGCTGGCGCAGCAGCGCAGGCGGCAGCGCAAATCAGTGGCGTCA
>CANGCZ010000045.1 GCA_947452325.1 Comamonadaceae bacterium
ATCGATATACAAAAAACCTCGGTTGGCCTGCGCCAGCAAGCCAGGCGAAAACGCTTTCACGCCTTGGCTGAGCGCTTGCTCCAGATCGAGCGCGCCGACCACACGGTCTTCGGTCGCACCCAGCGGCAGATCGATGACCGGCACGGGTTTGCTTTCGGTGGCGATTTTTTTACCTGTTTTGAGGCTGGCGCACTCCGGGCAACTGCCTGCGTTGCTGCTCGGGTCGCAGCCGTAACGACAGCCTTTGACCACTTGTATGGGGGGAAGCAAATCGGCAAGCGCGCGCACCGCCGTGGATTTGCCTGTGCCTCTGTCGCCCAGAGCCAGCACGCCACCGACCTTGGGATCGACGGCAACGATTTGAATCGCCAGTTTCATCTCGTCTTGACCGACGATGGCGGAGAAAGGAAAAGGTATGGCCATGGAGCAATCTTACGAAAGACGCACACAGAGTGGGTAGGGGTGCATGAACAAGGGGAAGTCTGGTTAACTTTGGCTGGCTTCGTATACGCCTTCCAAGCGGTCTTCCAATTCATCGCTGGCTTGTTGCATTTTTTGCAGCATGTCGGCATCCGGCGTCCAGTAGGCGCGGTCGGAGGCTTCAATCAAGCGGTTGGCCAAACGGGCCGACGCTGTCGGGTTGAGCCGGGCCAGACGGTCGCGCATTTCAGGGTTGAGCACAAAGGTTTCCGTCAGTTGCTTGTAGACCCAAGGCTGCACTTGGCCGGTAGTGGCTGACCAGCCCACGGTATTGGTGATGTGCACTTCAATTTGTCTGACGCCCTCATAACCGTGCTCGAGCATGCCTTCGTACCACTTGGGGTTGAGCATGCGGGTGCGGGTTTCGAGCGCCACTTGTTCCGACAGGCTACGGACCGTGCCGTCGCCGCGCGTCTGGTCGCCGATGTAAACGGGAGGATCTGTGCCATCTCCTTTGGCCTGACGCACAGCGCGGGTGATGCCGCCGAGTGTGTCGAAATAATTGTCTACCGTGGTCACGCCGAGTTCCACAGACTCCAGGTTTTGGTAGGTCAGTTGCACATCGGCCAGAGCGCTTCTGAGTAAGCCCGGGTTTGACACCGGTTGGCCGCTGACGCCGAAAGCAAAGCCTTTGCGCGCGGTGTAGGTGTTGGCGAGTTCGTCCTCGTTGTCCCAGCAACCGTTGTCGACCAGATGGTTCACATTCGCACCGTAGCTCCCATCGGAGTTGCCGAACACACGCAAGGCCGCGGTTGGCATGTCGCAGTTGTGTTCCTTCTGGTAAGCCAAGGCATGTTTGCGGATGAAGTTTTGCTCGGGCGGTTCATCCGCCTCGGCAGCCATCAATGCGGCCTGGGCCAGCATTTTGATTTGCAGCGGGAGCAGATCGCGGAAGATGCCCGAGAGCGTGACCACCACATCAATGCGCGGGCGACCGAGCTCGGCCAGCGGTATCAACTGCGAGCCGACCAAGCGGCCATAGCTGTCAAAACGGGGCTTGGCGCCCAATAAGCGCAGTGCTTGACCGATTTGACTGCCTTCAGACTTCAGGTTGTCGCTGCCCCATAAAACAATGGCCACGGATTCGGGCAAAGGGTTGCCGTCGTCCATGAAGCGGGCGACCAGTTTGTCGGCTTGTCTGGCGCCGTCTTGGACGGCGAAGGCGCTGGGTATGCGAAACGGGTCAAAGCCGTGCAGGTTGCGGCCGGTGGGCAACACCTCCGGTGTGCGCAGCAAATCGCCGCCGGGAGCCGGGTGTATGTAGCGGCCGTCGAGCGCGCCGAGCAAACCTTCGATTTCGCTGTTTTTACCCATCAGCACAAAGGTCTTGACCAGGGTATCAAACAGTTTGCTGCGTTCCTCGCTGGCAGGCAGTCCGCTGAGTTCGGCTGCCTTGGCTGCATTGCTTCCATTGATGATGGCTTCAATGGCCGCAGGGGCGACTTCGCCCATGTTTTGGCTTTCGGCCATGGCGCCCAACATATTGGCATATTGCGCTTGATTGAACGGCTTGCCGACCACATGCAGACCGTGAGGTATCAAGGTGTATTCAAGCTCCAGCATTTGCACTGACAACTGCTGAATGGTGAGTTGCACTTGTTGCATATCGTCAGCGCTGGCGTGTATGTTCCAAGCCGGTTCAGCAGGCGTCAGGTCAATGGCCGCGGCTTGGGCTTGAATCAGTCCGGCGAGGTTGGCCATTTCATTGGCTTCGGCAGGACTGAGGTTGCGCCAGCGGTCGATAGAGGCTTTCAAATCCACCAGACCGCTGTACAAGCCAGCGGCTTCCACCGTCGGTGACAGATAACTGATGAGCGTCGCGCCCCCACGCCGTTTGGCGATCGCGCCTTCGGAGGGGTTGTTGGCAGCGTACAAATAAAAATTTGGTAAGTCTTGTATCAGGCGGTCCGGCCAGCAGTTGCCTGCCAAACCGGTTTGCTTGCCCGGCATGAATTCCAGCGAACCGTGGGTGCCGAAATGCAGCACCGCGTGGGCAGCAAAATCTTCACGCAGGTAACGGTAAAACGCCGAGAACGCATGTGTCGGGGCAAACCCGCCTTCAAACAACAGGCGCATCGGATCACCTTCATAACCGAAAGCCGGTTGCACGGTGACCAACAGATGACCGAACTGGTGACCCATCACAAAGATGGATTCGCCGTTGGTCAAATCTTTGCCCGGGGCTGGCCCCCAATGGGCTTCGATGTCAGCCAAATAGCGCTCACGCCGCACATGGTCTTCCGCAGGAATCAGGGCGTGGACATTCGCGTCGGCGCCGTATTGCATACGGTTGCCTTCCAGAATGCTGTGCTCCAGCGCTTCACGGGATTCGGGCATGTCGACGGTATAGCCTTGCTCCTTCATGGCCTTCATGGTGTTGAAGAGCGACTCGAACACCGCCAAATAGGCAGCGGTGCCCGTGTTGCCCGCGTTGGGCGGGAAATTGAAAATCACCATGGCCACGCGGCGCTTAGCGCGTTCACTGCGGCGCAGCGCTACCAAACGAGCCACCCGCATGGCAAGCATGGAGGTGCGCTCGGTGCAGGTGAACATGTCTTCCTGGTGATGCTCTTTGGTGAAGGTACAGCGTTGCTCACAACCGGTGCAGGTCACGCCGTCAGCGCCCGGGCGACCGCCGTAGACCATGGGAACCACTGAACCATCAAGTTCTGGAATCGCCACCATGATGGTGGACTCCACAGGCAGCAAACCGCGGCTGGAGCCACCCCATTGGTCCAGCGTCTGGAACTCGACGGGATGGGCGGCGATGTAAGGCACATCGAGCTTGCCCAGAATTTCTTCGGCAGCGTGGGCATCGTTGTAAGCAGGGCCGCCGACCAGCGAAAAACCGGTGAGCGAAATGACTGCATCCACTGTGCACTGACCGTCTTTCAGGAAAAATGCTTCAATCGCCGGACGGGAATCCAAGCCCGCGGCGAAGGCCGGTACCACTTGCAGACCTTGCACTTCCAACGCGGCCAGTACAGCGTCGTAATGTTGTGTGTTGTTGGCAATCAGGTAGGAGCGCAGCAGCAAAACGCCGACACGGCCTTTGGCAGCCTGCGGTTTGACCAATTGCGGCAGATTTTGGATGTCAGCATGCAAACGCGGCTGCATGCGCGGGTGGTAAACACCGACTTCAGGGTATTCGAGCGGTGCTGCATGTTTGATTTCGCCTGTGTTTTTCGGCAGCACGTGTTTGGCATAGCGGTCAACCAGATACAACACCAGGTTTTGAATGTTTTCCTGTGAACCGCCCAGCCAGTATTGAAGCGTCAAAAAGTAGGCGCGCAAATCTTGTGCGGTGCCTGGCACAAAACGCAGTATCTGCGGCAAGCGACGCAGCATCTTCATTTGCTTGGCACCGGCGGAGGCGTCCTGCCCGGCTTGCGGCTTGCTGCCGCGCAGTTTTTTCAGAAAAGCCATGGGGCCGGTGCTGGGTTTGCCCATGTCCAGTTTGCCCATGCGGGTGAGCTTGACCACCTCGGCAGCGGACATGATGCAAACCATGGCGGTGCAGTGATCGCGGCGCGCTTGCAGCTCAGGCAAAATGGGCTGGAAATGGTCTTCCAGAAACAACATGCTGACAATGATGATGTCCGCGTCCGCGATATCTTCCTTGCAGCGGCGCAACTTGTTGGCGTCTGCTGTGAATTCAGACGCAGAGTGGATGGCAAAGCTCAAGCGGGGGATCTGTCGCAACAAAGCAGTGCGGGCCTTGGCCGCAGCGCTGTTGAGGTGCGTGTCCATGGTCAAAATAGCGACTTTGACCGCACCGTTGGCAGAGTTAGTGTTGCTCATTCTTCAGGGCTTCATGTCAGGGCTGGCGGTCAAGTGGAGGGAGAGACAATGTGTCAATATAAGTTGACATTACAAGGTGTCTTTGATTATTTATAACTAGGGAAAACCCTTGAGTCAACAAAATCTTAGGCCTGAACATGCAGCGGACTTGGCCCCCGAGCAGGCATTACCGCGCTTGCGCTCCCATTGGCGCAGCCTGTTGGTGGCCTTTGCGCTCAGCTTCGCCGTCGCCGGTGTGGGTTCTGCATTCACAGACTTGAACGAGTGGTACTTTGCGCTTAAGCAACCGGCCTGGAAGCCACCCGACGCCGCTTTCGGGCTGATTTGGTCCATCATCTTCAGCCTTTGCGCCATCAGCGGCTGGCTGGGCTGGCATGCGTGTCGGCAGACGCGGCAGCGCCGGCCATGGATGGTGTTGCTGGCGCTGAATGCGTTTTTTAATGTGTTCTGGAGCCTGATTTATTTCAAATGGCACCGCCCCGACTGGTCCATGATGGAATTGCCGTTCATTTGGCAAAGCATTTTGGCTTTGATGGTGTTCATTTACCCGCGCAGTCGCCTGGCAGCGTGGCTGCTGCTTCCTTATCTGGTCTGGGTCAGTGCGGCCGGGGTGCTGAACCACGATACCATTGTGCTCAACGGTCCGTTTGGCCAGCAACCCGCTTTACTTGAGCGTCAACCTGGGGAATAGCCGTCGCGTTAAAGACCCATAACCCGTTATGGGCAAAAATAACGGGTTAATCCTCCCCATTCAGGGGTTTTCATTTTCATCGGAGATACACATGACCAGTCGTCGCGAATTCGTAATTCAACTCAGTTTGGGCAGCGCTGCCATGTTGGCAGGCGGCCAGGTGTTTGCCGAGGCCCTGGTTGACGAAAAAGATGCCCAAGCTTCTGCTTTGGGTTACAAGGCTGACACCACCAAAGTGGACGGCAAAAAGTACGCCACCCACAAGCCCGAGCAATGCTGTGCCAATTGCGCTTTGTTCCAAGGCAAGGCCGGTGACAAAGCAGGTGCTTGCCCATTGTTTGCAGGCAAGCATGTGGCAGCCACCGGCTGGTGCAGCGCTTACGCGAAAAAAGCCTGATCACTTTCCTGTCTTCAGTCTGATTCGACCCCTGTGGTGTCCAGCCCAGGGGTTTTTTATTGGTGATAAGCTCCAAGGGTAAACCCCTTATTGTCAACTTCAGTTGACACATTTAAGCTTGCCGTGAAGCGCGCCTTGCCCGTTTGGCAAGCATTGCAGGAGTAGGCCCCATGACCCCATTGTTAGACAGCATCCAATCGCCAGAAGATGTGCGGCGGCTGTCACTTCAGCAATTGCCTGCACTGGCTGGCGAGTTGCGACATTTCCTCATTGAAAGCGTGGGCAAAACCGGCGGCCACTTCAGCTCGAACCTGGGTACGGTGGAACTCACGGTTGCTCTTCATTATGTGTTCAACACCCCGCATGACCGTTTGGTCTGGGACGTGGGTCACCAGACTTACCCGCACAAAATTCTGACCGGCAGACGCGGACAAATGGGCAGCTTGCGCCAGTTGGGCGGTCTGGCAGGTTTTCCTAAGCGTGACGAAAGCGAGTACGACAACTTCGGCACGGCGCATTCATCCACCAGCATTTCTGCTGCCTTGGGCATGGCCATGGCAGCCAAGCAAAAGGGCGAGCACAGACACAGCGTGGCCATCATTGGCGACGGCGCCATGACCGCCGGTATGGCCTTCGAGGCGATGAACAATGCCGGCGTATCCGACTGCAATATGCTGGTCATCTTGAATGACAACGACATGTCCATCAGTCCGCCGGTCGGGGCACTGAACCGCTACCTGGCACAACTCATGAGCGGGCGTTTTTATACCGCTGCCAAAGAGGTCGGGCGCCAAGTGCTCAAAAATGCGCCGCCATTGTTTGAGTTGGCAAAGCGTCTGGAACACCAGACCAAAGGCTTGATATTGCCGGCCACCTTGTTTGAAAAATTCGGTTTCAACTACATCGGCCCTATCGACGGTCACGACCTAGACGCTTTGATTCCTACGTTGCAAAACATCAAAAATTTGAGCGGTCCACAGTTTTTACACGTGGTCACGCGCAAAGGCCAAGGCTACCGGTTGGCTGAAGCCGATCCTGTCGCCTACCATGGACCGGGCAAGTTCGACCCCAAAGTCGGTCTGGTTGCGCCAATGACCGCGCCCAAGCAAACCTTCAGTCAGGTGTTCGGCAACTGGCTGTGCGACATGGCGGCGCATGACCCAAAACTGGTGGCCATCACACCGGCCATGCGCGAAGGTTCAGGCATGGTCGAGTTTCACCGCCGTTTCCCTGACCGTTACCACGATGTGGGTATCGCAGAGCAACATGCACTGACTTTCGCCGCCGGGCTGGCCTGTGAAGGCTTGAAGCCGGTGGTGGCTATTTATTCCACTTTTTTGCAGCGTGCTTATGACCAGTTAATCCACGATGTGGCTTTGCAAAAACTCCCCATGGTGCTGGCCTTAGACCGTGCCGGTATCGTCGGCGCCGACGGCCCTACCCACGCCGGTGTGTATGACATCGCATTTTTACGCTGTATTCCGCAAGTCAGTATTGCCTGTCCAGCAGACGAAAACGAGTGCCGTATGTTGCTCAGCACGGCACACGCCCAGGATCACACAGTCGCAGTTCGTTATCCCAGGGGTGCAGGTGCAGGTACACCGTTGAAAAACGATTTGTCCATGCTGCCCTTTGGCAAGGGTGAAATCCGTCAACAAGGTCAGGGCGTTGCCATTCTGGCTTTCGGCACCCTGCTGTACCCGGCTTTGCAGGCGGCAAAAAGTCTGAATGCCACGGTTGTCAATATGCGTTGGGCCAAGCCGCTGGACACAGAATTGTTGCTGCAAATCGCCGGCTCGCACCAGGCACTGGTGACGGTGGAAGAGGGCGCCTTGATGGGAGGTGCTGGTTCTGCGGTGCTGGAAGCCTTACAGGACGCAGGTGTCACCGTGCCTGTGTTGCGTCTGGGCGTACCGGATGTGTTTACCGATCACGGTGACCCGCTCAAAATTCTTTCACAACTGGGCCTCGATGCCGCCGGTATCGAGCAATCTATTCGTCTGCGTTTTGCCCCTATCATCTCCATTGATGCCGCTGCTTCAACCAAGGGTTTGAAACTGGTCGGCTGATAAAATTTTTTGATTTATTGTTTGATTGGAGTTTCCATGGATCGTCGTTCCGCACTTAAAAATGCAGGTATTGCCGGTGTGCTCGCCACAGGCATTGCGCCTGCCGTTCATGCGCAGGAGGCCATTCGCTGGCGCCTGGCTTCCAGCTTTCCCAAATCACTGGACACCATTTACGGTTCTGCTGAAACTTTCGCCAAAAAAGTCAGCGAATTAAGCGGTGGCAAATTCGTCATCTCTACACATGCTGCCGGTGAACTCATGCCCCCGTTCGGCGTGGTTGACGGCGTGCAAAACGGCACAGTGGAAATGGCGCACACCTCGCCTTATTATTTTTTCGGTAAAGACGAAACCTTTGCCCTGGGCTGCGCGGTTCCTTTTGGCTTGAACAGCCGCCAAATGACGTCTTGGATGTTCCAGGGCAATGGCATGAAACTCATGCGCGAGTTCTACAAGCAATACAACATCGTGAACTTCCCCGGCGGCAATACCGGTTCACAAATGGGCGGCTGGTTCCGCAAGGAAGTCAAATCGATTGCCGACATGAAAGGCTTGAAATTCCGCGTCGGCGGTTTTGCCGGCAAAGTGATTGAGCGCATGGGCGGTGTGCCGCAAAACATCCCCGGCGGCGAGATTTACCAGGCGCTGGAAAAAGGCACCATCGACGCAGCCGAGTGGATAGGCCCGTATGACGACCAGAAACTGGGCTTTAACAAAGTCGCGCCGTTCTACTACTACCCGGGTTGGTGGGAGGGTGGTCCCGAACTGGACTTTTTCATCAATGACAAGGCCTACAACAGCTTGTCTGCAGTCAACAAGTCCATCATTGAATGCGCTTCGGCCTTTGCCCACGTGGATTGTCAGGCCAAATACGATGCGCGCAACCCCGGTGCTTTGATGCAACTGGTGGGCAGCAAAACCAAAGTGTTGCCGTTCCCCAAGGATGTGATGGACATCGCCTTCAAAGAAGCCATGGCCTTGTACGACGAACTCAGCGCCAAGAACCCCAACTGGAAAAAGGTTTACGCTGATTACTCCGCGTTCCGCAAAGAGCAAAACCTGTGGTTCCGCTTCTCCGAAGCTTCGTTTGACCGCTACATGCAAGGCGTCAAACTCTGATCTGAGCTTGGTATTAAAAAAGCCCCGCAGTGTAAAACTGCGGGGCTTTGCTTTTTTCGGGCTGCGAACTGGCAGCCTTGGATGCTGGTACCGGGACATTGAAACCCGCGGGTCTGCTTGCGCAGACCGTGCGGATTTATTTTTTGCCGGCGGCTTCCTTGTTCATAGACTCCTGCATCATCTTCATCGGGTCGTCTTCCGGTTTGGCTTCAGAGGCTGCCCCGGGTTGCGCCGCCGGGTCAGCGACCGGGTCGCCATCGTGCGTGGCGTTCATCATTTCGAGTTGTACTTGTTCCGCGTTCAGACCTTCTTCTTTGTCCAAACCGCTGGAGACGATACCCGGGAAGGCGATGATCAAGCCGACCATGATGATTTGAATAATCACAAAAGGCACGGCACCCCAGTAAATCTGCATGGTGGTGACAGGAGGAATGTCTTTTTGCGTGGTCTTATCAAAATAGGCTCGCACCGGCGCCACACTGCGCAAATAAAACAGCGCAAATCCAAACGGCGGGTGCATGAACGAGGTTTGCATGTTCACGCCGAGCAGCACACCGAACCAGATCAAATCAATACCCAGTTTTTCAGCAACCGGGCCTAACAAGGGCACCACAATGAACGCCAGTTCAAAGAAGTCCAAAAAGAAAGCCAGTACGAAAATCAACAGGTTGGTGACGATCAAAAAGCCCAGTTGTCCGCCAGGCAGATCACCGAGCAGGTGTTCTACCCACTTAGGACCGTCCACACCTTGGAACACCAGGCTGAAACAGGTGGAGCCGATCAGGATGAACACCACAAAGCTGGCCAGTTTGGTTGTCGAGGTCAGTGCCTGATGCAGCAGCGAGTAGCTGAGTCGGTTGCGCACCGTTGCCATGATGATGGCGCCTAAAGCACCCATGGCCCCGCCTTCGGTGGGTGTGGCGATGCCGAGGAAAATGGTGCCCAGCACCAGGAAAATCAGCAACAAAGGCGGGATCAGTACAAACGTGACCCGTTCAGCCATATTAGAAAGCAAGCCCAGGCGGGCGGTTTTATTGATCACAGCCAACACAAAAGCCAACATCACACCGGCA
>CANGCZ010000046.1 GCA_947452325.1 Comamonadaceae bacterium
ACCGCATGATGGCTTTGCTGGGCTTGCCGGTGGCGCGCAGTGCCGCACCTGCATTGGCGCAGGCCGAACAGGAGTTGGCCGACTTGGCGCAAGCCATACGCAGCGCACACCAAGACGAGGAAGCGGAATTGCTTGAGCGTTTGACTCGACTGGCCGGTCAGGTCGAAGGCCAGTATGCGGCGCAGCACTCTCGCTTTTCTGCCAGCAAAGCGTATTTCGAATTGGTGGACAGGCGGATACAAGACATACGCGAAACCCGCTTGCCCGGGTTTCAGTCGATAGGCGAGTTCATGGACAGGCGTTTGTCGCCTGCGCGCAGTACCTGCGACTGGGTGGCCAAACGGCAAACTGCTTTGTCCGAGCGCGTTTCACGCATGAGCAATTTGTTGCGTACCCGGGTCGATTTTCAGCAGGAGCAAAGCAGCCAAGCGCTGCTGGCTGCCATGAACAAGCGCCAAGGTTTGCAATTGAAATTGCAAACCACGGTTGAGGGTTTGTCGGTGGCCGCCATCACTTATTACATCGCCGGATTGATACATTACGTGGCCGAGGGTTTGCAGGCCAAATCATGGATCAGCGACCCGACCTTATTCACAGCATTGGCCGTGCCATTCATTGCGCTGGTGGTTTGGTGGATCACACGTCGTTTGCACTACAAAGTGCTGCGCCCTGACGCTTGAGTTTTTCGCTTGCTGCGTGCGGTTTGCGCGGCTTTTCTTTGTTTACTTTTTTAAAACATGTCTTTCAATTTCAACAACCCCTACAGCAGCACGCGTCTTCCCGTCTTCGCCCGTAACATCGTGTCCACTTCACATCCCTTAGCCGCACAAGCCGGTTTGCGCATGATGTGGCGCGGTGGCAATGCGGTAGATGCGGCCATCGCTGCGGCTGCGGTATTGACGATAGTCGAGCCGGTCAGCTGCGGCTTGGGCTCGGATGCGTTTTGTATTTTGTGGGACGGCCAACAGTTACACGGATTGAATGCGTCCGGGCGCGCACCGCAGGCCTGGACGCCTGACTATTTCCAAAGCAAATACGGCGACAACGCCATGCAACCGCCCAAGCGCGGCATCGATTCAGTCACCGTGCCCGGTGCTGTTGCCAGTTGGGTGGCATTGAGTGAGCGTTTCGGTAAATTACCTTTCGAAGATTTGATGCAACCGGCCATAGAGATTGCCGAGCGCGGCTTTTTGCTGAGTGTGGTGGTGCAGGAAAAATGGGCGGCGCCAGTGGAAGAACTCAAAGGCCAACCCGGTTTTGCGCAAGCGTTTTTACCGCATGGACGGGCGCCCGAAGTCGGCGAGTTGTTTCAGTTCGCATCAGCCGCCAAAGGCTTGCGGGCAATCGGCAAAACCAAGGGCCAGGCGTTTTACGGTGGCGAAATCGCCGAAGCCTTGGAGCGTTTTTCGAACGCCAACGGCGGGTCTTTGAAGGCCTCTGACTTTGCGGCTTACAAGGCAGACTGGGTGAAACCGATTTCCATGGATTACCGTGGTCACACCTTGCATGAAATTCCGCCTAACGGACAAGGCATTGCGGCGTTGATTGCGTTGGGCATCTTGGACAATTTTGATCTGGCTGCGCTGCAACGCGATGGCGTGGATTCGCAGCATCTGCAAATCGAAGCCATGAAACTGGCGTTTGCCGATGTCTACCGCTATGTGGCCGATGAAGCCAGCATGGAAGTGACTGCGGCGCAAATGCTGGACAAGTCGTATTTGAAAGAACGCGCCAAGTTGATTGACATGCAACGCGCACAAGATTTCAAAGCAGGCAATCCGGCTAAGGGCGGCACGATTTACCTCACCGCTGCCGATGAAAACGGCATGATGGTCAGCTTCATTCAAAGCAATTACATGGGCTTTGGCTCGGGCTGTGTCGAGCCAACTTATGGGGTCAGTTTGCAAAACAGAGGCCATGCGTTCGCGGTGCGTCCCGGCGGTTTGAATCCGGCCAATTTGGTGGCACCGGGCAAGCGGCCGTTTCACACCATCATCCCGGCGTTTCTCACCAAAGATGGCCAGCCGGTGATGAGTTACGGCGTGATGGGTGCGAACATGCAACCGCAAGGCCATGTGCAAACCCTGGTGCGCATGCTGGACTATGCACAAAATCCGCAAGCCGCATGTGACGCACCGCGCTGGCGCTACAACGAAGGTTTGGTCATTAATGTAGAAGCTGGTATGGATCCGCACACGGTTCAAGGTTTGCAGCAACGCGGTCACGCCATGGAAGTCATCAACGACAGTTACCAGGATTTCGGCTCCGGCCAGTTCATCTGGCGCATGGGCGACCCCAAGGTGCAAGGCTATGTGGCAGCCAGCGATTCACGCCGTGATGGCCTGGTCGCCGGGTTTTAGGCGGTGACTGTTTTATCCGCACGTTTGGGACGCTGGTCACCGCATGCCGTTGGTATCGTGCTGGCCCTGGCCGGTGCCATGGCCTTCAGCGGCAAAGCCATCATCGTCAAGCTGTCTTATTTGTATGGTGTCGATGCGGTCACCGTCATCATGTACCGCATGCTGTTTGCCTTGCCGTTTTTTGTTGCCATGGCCTGGTGGGCGTCGCACCAGCCGCATGCGCTGGCCAACCCGTTGAGCCGGCGCGATCTGCTGGCGATAGCCGGCTTGGGCATGCTGGGTTATTACCTGGCCAGTTTTCTGGATTTTCTGGGGCTGCAAACCGTCACTGCCAGTTTGGAGCGCTTGATCATTTATTTGAACCCGACACTGGTCATGCTGCTCAGCGCCTTGATTTACAAACACCGTATTCACCCAAGGCGTGCGCTGGCGATGGCCATCAGCTACGGCGGTGTGCTGCTGGTGTTCGCGCACGAGGTCAGCTTCAGTGGCGCGGGCGTGGTGCTGGGTTCGGCTTATGTGCTGGCCAGTGCACTGGCTTATGCTTTTTACCTGATGTTCAGCGGCCAAATGGTCAAGCGCATAGGTGCGTTGCGGCTGGTCGGATGGGCGTCTGTGGTTGCCTGTGCTTGTTGTTTATTGCAATTTGTCATACTCAGGCCCTTGTCGGACGCACTGGTGCAGCCGCAGGTGCTGTGGCTGGCGTTGCTGAATGCCACGGTCTGCACGGTGGCGCCGGTGGTGTTCATCATGCTGGGGATAGAGCGCATTGGTGCTTCACTGACCGCGCAAGTCGGCATGGTCGGGCCTATGTCAACCATCACGCTGGGCGTGTTGGTGCTGGGTGAACCGGTGAATATGTGGATAGTGCTGGGTACTGTGTTGGTGCTCAGCGGTGTGTATATGGCTACGCAATCAGGAGAGAAAACATGGACTTAGGCATCAAAGGCAAATGGGCGCTGGTCGGCGGCGCGAGCAAGGGTTTGGGTTGGGGCTGCGCCAGTGCTTTGGCGCAGGCCGGTGTGAATCTGGTGATGGTGTCGCGCGGTGCAGACGTGCTAGAAGCGTCTGCCGCCGGTTTGCGTCAATACGGTGTGACTGTCTTGGCCGTGGCGCAAGACATCACCACTGAAGCCGGACGCGCCGCCATCTGGTCGGTGGCCGGTGGACCGGGTAAAAACTTTGACATCGTCGTGACCAATGCAGGTGGTCCGCCCAGCGGCGATTTCCGTGAATGGGACCGCGAAGCCTGGATCAAAGCGGTAGACGCGAACATGTTGACACCGATTGAGTTGATGAAAGCCACCATAGACGGCATGGCTTCGCGCGGTTTCGGTCGTATTGTCAACATCACTTCCAGTGCAGTGAAGGCACCCATCGATATCCTGGGCTTGTCCAACGGCGCGCGCAGCGGCCTGAGCGGATTCGTCGCCGGTTTGTCGCGCAACCCGTCTATCGCCAAGCACAATGTCACCATCAATAACCTGTTGCCAGGTGCCTTTGATACCGATCGCCTCAAAGGCATTTTGCAAGGCACCGCAGAAAAAACCGGCAAGAGCGTGGAAGAGCTGGCGCAGGCGCGCCGCGCCAGCGCCCCGGCCAACCGCTTCGGCACGCCCGAAGAATTCGGCAACACCTGTGCGTTTTTATGCAGCCAGCACGCAGGTTTCATCAATGGTCAAAACATATTGATAGACGGCGGGGCCTACCCGGGCGCATTCTGAAGGCGCGCGCATGGACAGAACTCCTCCGTTGTGGCCAGCGCACCGTGCGGTAGCCCACCTGCCCGGTTCCTTGCCCATGGGTGGCGTGGTGCCGGTGAAGCCTGTGCATGCATTCGCGCAAACTCCTGATGCGCTGCGCTGGCAGCCGCAACCGGGGTTGCAAGCGCGCCGGCATGACATCGAACTGGGTGGTTTGCTGGCCTTTGTCATTGACGAACTGGTCACGCCCGCCGAAGCCGATGGTGTGCAAGGCGGCAACACCCATTTGTACAAACCCGATGGCAGTGGGGTCGACGTGTCTCCGGTCAAAGGTTCTGCACTCTTTTTCCGTCACGGCTTCGGGCGCGATTCAGTGCGTCACGTTGGCTGCCAAGTCAGCGGTGCAGTCTCCAAGTACGTGGCGCGTATCAATGTGATGTACAGCGTTTGAGTCAGCCAGGGCTTATTCCACTATCAATGCTTTGAGCTGCCACACCGAACGCTGGTAGTACAGAACGGTTTGCAATTCTTTTTTGCTGTCGTACGGGTAGACGATGAACAGCGGCCCTTTGTTTTTGGCTGACATCGGCTCGCCATTGATGGAGTGCGCGAGTATCACGTCAAATTTTTCAGCGTCACTGAATGGCAGTTTGGCTTTGTATTCATCCAATGCAACAGCACTCAAGTTATTGCCTTTGAGCTTGGCGCTGGCCAGCACATCGCGCATCAATGGCCCTGTGAAAGTCATGGGGTCTTTGAACCAAGGCGTATGGGTGGTAAAGCTTTGTTGCGGCAGTTTTTTTAACCCTGCCAGATCCAACTCGGCCACCAATTGCGGCGGCGCTTTTTTGTCTGCGGGCTGTAAAAACAATTGCAATGTCTTGGTTTTGGCCGCTGGTGTTTTGGACTCGGCGTGCAGGCCTTGCAAGGTGAGCCAGACCCCCATGGCGAGCAATGCCTTGAGGCTGTGTCTTTTTGACATTGTTCTTCATCCTTTTCACAGTAAATAAGCGTCTAAATAGACTGGAAAAATGATGTTATATGATTAATTATAGTTAATTCAATGGCAATTTTGTTAAATTTAGAAATAAAATTAATTTTGAGCCTTAAGGTAAACAAATAAAAAATGAGTTGAATACTTAAAGGTATAACTAATTACCAACACTGATCAGCTCTTGCGCGATGAAACCACGATACCGCCGACGATCAGCATGAAAGCCACCACGTGGTAAGTGTGGGGTACGTCTCCCAATGTGACGGTGGACAGCAGGGCGGCGAACAGCGGGGTGAGGTTGGCGAAAAAACCGGCAATGGTGGGGCCGACGCGCTGAATCCCTAGCCCCCAGCTGCGGTAGGCCAGCAAAGCCGGGCCCAGGGCCACGTAAAGCACGCTGGCGCCCAATGTCCAACCCCAGACGATATGCGGGTTGTCGCTGAACTGCCATTCTGCGGCAGTGAATAAGCCGCTCCAGAGCAAGCCAAACACCATTTGCGCGGTCAAAAAATACATCCAGTTACTGCGTATCTCCGGCGGGTCTACCGGTTGCGCCACCAGCCAGCTGTACCAAGCCCAGCAGACTACGGCAATCAGCACGTAAATATCGCCCATGACCAGTTGCACTTTTTGCAAAGTTTCCCAGTCGCCCCGACCCAGCACGCACACCACGCCAGCGATGGACAACAAGGCACCGGTGGCTTGGCGCGCCGAGATCCGCTGCTTGTAAAACACAGCGCCCATGACGAGCATGAACACCGGCACACTGGCCGCCACCAGCGTGACGTTGATCGGCGTCGAAGTGTGTAATGCCAGGTATTGAAAGCTGTTGTAACAGCCTACGCCCAAGAGGCTCATCAGGCCATAACGTCGCCAGTGCGCCCAGACAATGCTGGAAGGTTTGAGGACCGGGTAAGACCATGGCAGCAGCAGCACAAAGGCCAGCAGCCAGCGAAAAAAGTTCAAAGTGATGGGCGGCACCATGTCGGCGACGACGCGGCCGAGCACCGTGTTGCCAGCCCAGACCAGCGGCGGCAACAACAGCAAACCGGCAGTGGCCAGGTCCAGTGCAGGTTTGGCGGGGGATGTGGGTGTGTCGGACATAGCTTCTGACTCTAACCCAGTTGCGTGGACAATCAGGCTTGGCTGTCCGGCACATGACCGGCGGATTCCACTCAACCCAGACAGGAGCAAGGCATGAGCAAAGCCATTCAATTCAAAACCACCGGCGGACCCGAGGTATTGCAACTCGCGGACGTCACGGTCGGCAATCCCGGCCCCGGTGAAGTGCGTATCGCCCACAAGGCCGTTGGTTTGAACTACATCGATGTCTACCACCGCACCGGCTTGTACCCGCTGCCTTTGCCGCACGGCTTGGGCATGGAAGGTGCAGGCGTGATCGAAGCTGTGGGCGAAGGCGTCACCCATTTGAAAGCAGGCGATCGCGCGGCGTATGCCAGCGCCCCGCCCGGAAGCTATTGCGAAGCGCGGGTCATGCCAGCCAAAAACGTGTGCAAATTGCCTGACAACATTTCGTTTGAAACTGCAGCCGGCATGATGCTCAAAGGCATGACCGTGCAATATTTGCTCAAGCGCACTTTGCCGCAAGCCGGTTTGCAAGCGGGCGATTTGATTTTGTTCCACGCCGCTGCCGGTGGTGTCGGTTTGATCGCGTGCCAGTGGGCCAAAGCGCTGGGTTTGCAACTCATTGGGACCGCGGGCAGCGACGAAAAATGCGCGCTGGCCAAAGCCAACGGCGCAGCCCATGTCATCAATTACAACAAAGAAGACTTTGAGGCCCGCGTCAAAGACATCACCCACGGCAAGGGAGTGAAAGTGGTGTATGACTCGGTCGGCAAAGACACCTGGGACAAATCGCTCAACTGCTTATCGCCTTTCGGATTGATGGCCAGCTTCGGCAATGCCTCCGGTCCGGTCGAACCGTTTGCCCCGGGTTCATTGGGCGCCAAAGGCTCGATTTATGTGACGCGCCAAACCTTGTTCACACACATCGCCACCCGTGAAACCAACCAGCAAATGGCCGAAGATTTGTTTGATGTGGTCGGCAGCGGCAAGGTGAAGATCCATATCGAACAGCGTTACCCTTTGGCCGAAGCTGCTCAGGCGCACCGCGACCTGGAAGCGCGCAAAACCACCGGCAGCACTCTGCTGACCGTGTGATGTGTCATCGAAAGGGCCGCCGCTGAAAGTCGGCGGCTTTTTCATGTCATTTCAACAGGCCTCGGTTTGAATCACAGTACTTACAGATCTCTTGATACCGCATTGCGCCCGCATCTGCTGGCTTGGGTATTGCTGACTTTGCTGGTCAACGCCTTGCCTTTGTTCACGCCCATTTTGAACGAAGGCGACTCGGTGTTATATGCCGCTTTGTCGCAGCACATGGTGTTGAGTGGTAACTGGAATGACTTGATCTTGGATGGACGCGATTGGCTGGACAAACCGCATTTCCCTTTTTGGTTAGGTGCTTTGTCGTTCAAGTTGCTGGGTATCAGTGTGTTTGCCTACATGTTGCCGGGCTACCTATGTCACCTGCTCGGCGGCTATTACACCTATCGAATCGCACGTCTGTTTCATGGTCGTGATACCGGCTTGATCGCCTTGCTGGTCTACGTGTCTGCCTACCATTTGATGTACACCACCACGGCCTTGAAAGCCGAAGCGTTTTTGACCGCCAGCATCATGGGCGCGTGTTATTACTGGCTGCGCTTGGATGCGCAATTCCGATGGAAATATGTGCTGCTCGGCGGCTTGTTCAGCGGCATATCTGTGATGACCAAAGGTGTGTTCACCTTGATCACCATCAGCAGCGGTTTGCTGTGCATGTGGGCTTACCAGGGTCGCTGGCGCGAATTGTTTCGCTGGAAATGGCTGGCTGCTTTTATTGTGACGCTGTTGTGCCTGATGCCCGAGGTGTTGGCCTTGTACCGGCAGTTCGACATGCACCCGGAAAAAACCGTGTTTGATCACACCGGTGTCTCAGGCATACGTTTCTTTGTGTGGGACAGCCAGTTCGGGCGGTTTTTCAACGTCGGCCCGATCACACATACCGGCGGCAACAAACTGTTTTTCGTGCTGGTGTTTGCATGGGCGTTTTTGCCTTGGGTAGCTGCTTTTGTGTTGGCTTGCTGGCGGGCTGTGCGTCCTGTCGGTGAACCTGATTCCAGCAGTCGCGCTCAACAGGTGTACTTGCTTGGTAGCTTTTTTGTCAGCTTCATCATGTTCAGCCTGACCAGTTTTCAGTTGGACTACTACACCGTCATCGTTTACCCGTTTGCAGCCTTGCTGTGCGCGCCATTGCTGTTGTCGACTGTCTCTGACAGCAAAGCGGTAGGTGTGCGCAGGCTGCAATCAGCCATGGGCTTGCTGACTTTGACGCTGGCAGTGTGGCTGAGTGTCAAAATCGGTCATCCGGCCTTGTTGTTATTGACAGGACTTGGTGTGTCGGTCTGGTTGATTTACGCGTGGCTGCAAAAAAAGCAGTGGCACGGTATGGGTGTGTTGGTCTACCCGGTGATGGCAGTCAACCTCTTGTATCTGGTGCTAGAAGGCATGACGCTGATCGCGCACACGCGTTGCAGCATTCCCTACAACGTCATGCCATCCATGGCAAATGAGCCCACTGTGCCCTTGGTGGTTTACCGGTTAGACCCGCCTGTGAGCTATGAATTGGGTTTGTACCGACAAACCGCGCCGGTATTGCGCATAGACAAGCCTGAAGATTTGCCGCCGACCGGTGCCAGCTATTTCTTGTTGACCCGCACATCAGCCGCTGATGCATTGGCGGCAAGAACCGGTGTCATGACAGCCGTTGTGTCAGGTGATTGGGTGGACCACAAGACAGGTACTTTGCCCCGGCAGATGGAGCTGGCCGCAGGGCGTGCGCCTTTGGAAAATTTCAGTTTGTACAAAGTCACGCCGCGTTAAGTTTTTGTTCAATTCATCGACTTTGATGTGTATGGTGTGTATCATTTTTGAATGAAGAGCAAAGACCTCATCACCCAACTTCAAAATGCAGGATGGGTATTGCGTGGGTCAAAAGGTTCACATCATATTTTTGTGCATCCCGTCATAGCCGGGCATTTGAGTGTGCCGCACCCCAAAAAAGACTTGGGAATTGGCATGGTGCATAAACTTCTCAAGCAGGCTGGTCTCAAAGAAAGTTAAAACATGAAGTACCCAATAGCGATTGAACCCGGAAACAAGAAAACTGCATGGGGTGTGGCGGTGCCTGATTTGCCGGGTTGTTTTTCAGCGGCTGATTCAGGTATTGATGAGGCAATTGAAAACGCTGAACAAGCCATTGAGCTTTGGATTGAAACGGCTCTGGATTTGGGGCAAAGCATTCCCACGCCCAGTTCCATCACTGATTTACAGAAAAATCCAGAGTACAAGGGTTGGATTTGGGCGGTGGCATCCATTGACCCAGCTTTGTTATCCGACGAAATAGAACGTGTAAATATCAGCTTACCCAAACGTGTGTTGGCCCGCTTGGATGCCAAAGCCAAAGCCTATGGAGAAAGCCGCTCAG
>CANGCZ010000047.1 GCA_947452325.1 Comamonadaceae bacterium
GCAGACGGCCGAGTTGAAAAAAGGCGTCGAGGTCTTGGTGGCGACACCCGGTCGATTGCTGGACCACATTGAAGCCAAGACAGCAGTGCTCAATCAGGTGGAGTACGTGGTGCTGGATGAAGCCGACCGCATGCTGGATATTGGTTTTCTCCCTGACTTGCAACGCATACTGAGCTACCTGCCCAAGCAACGCATCACCTTGCTGTTCTCGGCGACTTTTTCGCCCGAGATCAAGCGCTTGGCATCTAGCTACTTGCAAAACCCGGTCACCATTGAAGTTGCGCGACCTAACCAAACCGCGTCTACTGTGACGCAGTTGTTTTACAGCGTGCCCGAAGACGACAAGCGTCGCGCCTTGAAACAAATCGTCAAGCAACGCGGTATCTCGCAGGCCTTTGTGTTTGTGAACAGCAAACTCGGTTGTGCCCGGTTGGCGCGTTCACTGGAGCGCGAGGGTTTGAAAACCACCGCTTTGCATGGCGACAAAAGCCAGGATGAACGATTGAAAGCGCTGGAAGCTTTCAAAAAAGGCGAGGTGGATTTGCTGGTTTGCACCGATGTGGCCGCGCGCGGTCTGGACATCAAAGACGTGCCAGCGGTGTTTAACTTTGACATTCCCTACAACGCCGAAGATTACATACACCGCATCGGCCGCACCGGTCGTGCCGGTGCCGAAGGTTTGGCGGTCAGTTTTGCTTCACCATCGGATACCCGTCTGGTGACTGACATTGAAAAACTGACCAAGCAAAAAATCGACTTGCTGG
Organism: Comamonadaceae bacterium; assembly: GCA_947452325.1. Classification (GTDB taxonomy): domain Bacteria; phylum Pseudomonadota; class Gammaproteobacteria; order Burkholderiales; family Burkholderiaceae_C; genus Limnohabitans. Next base: position 765 of record CANGCZ010000047.1, read on the forward strand.
GTTTTGAGTTTGAAGACGACCGCCCGGCCGACCGTATCAATAGCGGACGCCGGCATTGGGATGAGGAAGACAGCGCCCGCGAAAAACCCGCTGCCCGCAGCCGGTTTGTGCCGCCACCCAAAGTGCATGATCCGTTTTTTGACCAGCCTTATGAGGCCAGCGCAGAGCCTGTCACTGCCTCTGCAAGCCCGGAGCAAGTGATGTCTAGCGGTCGCAGCATATCGCCCAACATCAAGCCCAAGCGCAATGTCGCTGCATTGTTCAAAACCACCGAACCGGGTTAAGCCGCTGACGCAGCATCGCTGCAACTGACTTGTATTTTTTCACGCAGACCGGTAACAGGGTCTATTCTGAGCGCGCTCAGGCAACGGCCCCAGACGCAACCGGTGTCAAGCTCCATCACATCGTCGCGCTCTAAAGCCGACAGCGACGACCAGTGGCCAAAGGCCACCGTGGTGTCAAGCGTTTGCCGTCCGGGCACATCAAACCAGGGCAAATAGCCGGGTGGCGTGTCTTTGACGTCGCCGTGGTGGGTAAATTCCATCGCACCCTCGGGCGTGCAAAAGCGCAAACGCGTCAAACCGTTGACGATGACTCGCAAACGGTCGTGACCGCTCAAACTGTCCTGCCAACGATCGGGCTGGCTGCCATACATGTGCGCGATGAAATCCGTCCAATCGGGGCCGCGCAGCACTGTTTCCACTTCAGCGGCCAGCGCCAAGGTTTGGGTTGCCGTCCATTGCGGCAACACGCCGGCATGCACCATCAGCACACCGGCTTCATACATAGCCAAGGATTGTGAACGCAGCCAATCCATCATGGCTTGCCGGTCTGGCGCGCCAAGAATATCTTGCACGGTGTCGCCGGGCTTGGGTCGGGACAGGCCCAGATGCATGGCCAGCAAATGCAGGTCATGGTTGCCCAGCAAGCAGCGCGCGCTGCCGCCGAGTCCTTGCAAACGGCGCAAAACAGCGGTGTTGTCAGGCCCGCGGTTGACCAGGTCGCCAAGCAGGTACAAAGTGTCGCGGCTGGGAGAGAATTGAATTTTGTCGAGCAAGCGTTGCAAGGCTTGGTCGCAACCTTGCACATCGCCGATCAGGTACATTGCCATGGCATGATTGTCTTACAAGCAGGTTGCAGGTTTCACCGGGGCTGACCGCAGATTTATGGATTTGTTGCTGATTGTTTTTTTAACCATTCTGAATGGAATGTTCGCCATGTCGGAAATGGCGCAGGCCTCCAGCCGCAAGGCCTTGTTGAATATGCAAGCCGAGGAGGGCGTGGCAGGCGCACAAGCTGCCCTGGACTTGCAACTCCGACCGACCGAGTTTTTATCCACCATTCAAATAGGCATCACCACGCTGGGTGTTTTGAATGGCATCATCGGCGAAGCCGCTTTCAGCCAAGATGTGGCCGGCTGGCTGGTGCAAATGGGCATTGCACAAGTGCTGGCTTCTGTGCTTGCCACCACCCTGGTGGTCACCTTGATCACACTCAATACGATTTTGTTCGGCGAATTGGTACCCAAGCGCATAGGACAGATTTACCCGGAAACAGCCGCCCGCTTGACCGCGCCTTTCATGTTGACGCTGTCCTGGCTGGCGCGGCCTTTGGTCAAGGCGTTGTCGCTGAGTACCGCTGCTGTGTTGCGTTTACTAGGCATTGATCTGGACAAAGTCAGGCAGGTTACCGAGGAGGAAATCACAGCCAGTCTGGTTGAAGGCGTCGACGCCGGTTTGATCGAACAACATGAGCACCAGATGGTCAAAAATGTGTTTCACCTCGATGAACGCAATCTGGCCTCGTTGATGGTGCCGCGCACCGACATCGTGTGGCTGGACAGCGCCTGGCATATCCAGCAAGCTTTGGCGCATATACAGACGCACGCCGCCCATTCCTGGTATCCCTTGTGCCGCAACGGGCTGGATGAGGTGGTGGGCGTGATCAGCATGGCCACGCTGTTGCTGCACGCAACCAGCAATCAAACGCTGGACACCTGGGTGCAGCCTGCCGCCTTTGTACCTGAGACCTTGAGCGGCCTGGATTTGCTGGAACAGTTTCGTCGGCCACACACCGGCAATGCCGTCGGCTCCACCGCCACCAGCGGGCGCATGGTGTTGGTGGTGGATGAGTATGGTGTGGTGCAAGGATTGATGACGCCGCGCGATCTGCTTGAAGCCATCACCGGCGAACTGGTTCAAACCACCTCGCCCCAGGAGGCCTGGGCGGTACAGCGCGAGGACGGCAGTTGGTTGCTCGACGGTTTGATGCCGGTGCAGGAACTCAAATCGCGTTTGGCAATTGAAAGTTTGCCGCACGAAGAAAAAGGCCTCTACAACACTTTGGCAGGCCTGCTCATGATGCTGAGTGGCAACCTGCCGGCGGAAGGCGAATCGGTGCACGCCATGGGCTGGCGTTTTGAGGTGGTGGATCTGGACGGTAGGCGCATCGACAAAGTGCTGGCCTCGATCAGCCATGTCAGAGCGGAAGACGAAGACGGTTGAGTGTTGACGGGCCGTCTGGGGCTCAGTGTTTGTCTTGCAAATCGTCGAGTAAATGGTTGATGCCGCTGACCGATTTTCGTATGGCTTCGACTCGACCGTGAAACTCTTCCATGCGCTTTGCTTTTTCAGCCTTGCTCAATGCGGCATGTTGCGGATCAGATTCAGGGTGTGGCAAAGGTGTGGTTTGAGCGTGGGTGCCGGTGTGTTGGACCGCTTGTGTATTGACGGCCACGGGCACAGGACCGGGCTTGAGAACCCGGTGCGTATCGGGCAGCGCAACCACGTGGTCTTGCACATGTGTTTTTTCTTGGGTGTCTTTGCGGCTACTGAGAGCTTCGTCGGGCAGGGCTTGCTGGTTGTCACTCAAACCTTCGACAGGCAAGGCTTGCTGGTTGTCTTTCAGCGCTTCATCGTCCAGTGATTGGCGGTTGGGGTTGAGTGCATCAGAGGCGACCGCTTGGATGTTGTCTTTCAGCGCTTCGTTCGACAGGGCTTGCTGGTTGTCACTTAGCGCTTCATCGTCCAGCCCCTGTCGACTGTCCTTCAATGCATTTTTGGAAATGCCGACAGCCGACTCGTCTTGTTGTTCTTCGAGCGGCAGAGTTTGCAAATGATCACGCAAGGCGTCTTGCTGAATGCCTTGGACATTGTCACTCAGGCCTTGTGCCGCCATGGATGCGGACCGGTCATTCATTGGAGCATTGCTTTCTGCCGCAAAACGGTCCTGTAGAGCGGGGCCGTTGTCACCGTGCGCCAGGCGGTCACTGTAAGCCTCATCTTGCAGGGCTTGGCGGTTATCGGCGGTTTGAGCGCTGTCAACGACATCGATGGCCTTTTCAGGTCTCAGGCTTTGATCGATGGCTTGCAGGTTTTTGCCAAGCGAATGCGCGTCTTCAACTGCAAAACGGTCTGTGTCGCCGCCTGACGATGATTCATTGTGGATACGGTCTGCATGTTCGGTCGATGCATCCGACACAGAACGCGCGTCAGGGCCATCGTCTGTATGGAAATCGGGGGATTTCAGTGTGTCTGCGGCGGATTCGTGAAACTGGCTGGACTTTCGGTGTATGTCCAATTCATCATTGGCCACGATATCACTGCGCCGGGATTTGGCGCTGTTAGAGCCTTCAGGAATTTCAACTGAAAAGGCTTTGGTGCTTCTGATGATGGGGGGAGGGGCTGCCATGTGTGGCGATTATGGCGGGCTATCCCTTATGGCGTGCTTACGGTCACGGCAAAGGGGTTGATGGCAGACTACGGTGACTGGTTTTTCAACAAACCGTTGGCCAGCAAAACAGCTTGATCCGCTTGCGCAGCAACACCGTCTGCCCCTGATTTTTGAATAATTTCAGGTGACAAAAGTGTGGCGGGTCCACCCAAAATAACCAATGTCGATGGGTTCAAGGCCTGCGATTTCAGTTTGCTGATCAAGCCTGGCAGTTCAGCCAATTGCTCAACCAATCCCACGGACAAGCCGATCATGTCGAACCATTCTCGTTTGAGCGCCTGAACCAAGCTGAGTTCGGTAGGCGCGATATCCAGCACAACCTGCCAGCCGTCGGAGCGGAAGAATTCCGACACGATCACCAGACCCAAAATATGCATGGATCCCGGGGTACAGGCCAACAGTATGCGTTTGACCTCGGTGCCCGATTGCGGTGATTCGGTATTCACATAGCCCAGATTGCGTGTGATTTGGTGCATGCGCATCAAACCATGGGTAACTGCAGTGAAATCCATCTTGTCTTCTTCCCACTGCTGACCCAGCCAGCGGGCGGCAGGCGTGATCAGATCCAGAAAAACAGATTCAATGGAAACACTTTCACCGGACATAAAGGTTTTGACATGCTCCAGTGATTCTTCCGGGTCGTTGCTCAGGCAGGTTCGGGCGAAAAGCTGAATTTCCTCAGCGGTGAAAGTCCTTGCGATGGCGTCAGCCGCGCGGCTTGCAGGTGTTCCCCTTTGATGAACACTCATGAGCTTAGGAATGATTTGCGACTCGATCACAGATAAAAGTGATTGCTGGCAATTTCCCTCGGAAGATGTGTCTAAGCTGTCCGTTTTTTGCGCGGGTGAAAATTTGGACGCACCGGACTCTAAGGCAGACATCACCAGGTGAGATAAATCCTGGATAGATTTTCTGTACTTACCGGGAAGCACCCTGGACAAGCTGTTAGCCATCTTCATTCCCTCCAAGGGAAAAATGAGCCCAAACAAAAATATGCATAAATCGGCTCACCTCTATTTTGTCTGTATTTTCAGCCTGCACCACGGATGCAAGGGTAAATCCCCGTCAAAAAAAGTTTTGCTTCGTTTTGATCAGGGTTTTCCTTGTGTTTAGCGAGATACCACCCAGCGACCAGATGCAAGTGAAATACTGAATTTGGTTATTCACTAATCCACAGGACAACAGGAGACAAAAAAATGCGAACCATTCCTATAGCGAATATTGCTGCCGAGTTCAGCGATTGTGAAGAAAGCGGTATTGTTCCTAAACAGAATTTGCCCTTGGCACGCCGTGAGTTTTTGAAAGGCTCGGGCATTTTGATGGGCACCTTGGCCGCCGGTTCGGTGCTGGCTGGTTTGGCGCCCTCTACCGTCTGGGCGGTTGAACTGAAAACACTGACCCAAGCAGAAGGCGAGGCCATCATGGCCATGGGTCGTGTGCTTTATCCGCATAAAAAATTACCTGATGCGGTCTACGCTATTTTGGCCAAAGACCTTGACGGTTCAGCCACCGGCAACGCCGACAACACCAAGTTGCTGCGCGAAGGGGTGGGTAACCTCAATAGCCTGGCCGGCGGTAACTTTGCCAAGGCCAAGGCCGACAAAAAACTCGCCATCGTCAAAGGCCTGGAAGGCTCTACCTTCTTCAACACAGTGCGCGGTCAGTGCATGAGTTCCCTCTACAACAACGACATGGCGTTTGCCGCTTTCGGATACCCAGGTTCAGCCTGGGAAAAAGGCGGTTACATCACACGCGGGTTCCAGGACCTGAAGTGGTTGCCAGCGCCTTCTAAAGAAGCCAGTCCTGCCCCGTACTTGGGCTGATTCCACTTATTCATAAACATTCAGGAGATATCAAACATGGCTTCTATCGACTTCAAAGATGACTCTGCAGTCGTCATCATCGGTTCGGGCGCAGGCGGCGGCACATTGGCCAATGAGCTTTGCCAAAAAGGCATCAAGTGTGTGGTGCTGGAGGCAGGTGCTCGTCAATCCCCGCAATCTTTTGTCAACGATGAGTGGAAATCCTTCGGCCAACTGGCTTGGCTGGACCCGCGCACCACATCCGGTACTTGGCGCGTGGCCAAAGACTTCTCCGGGCTGCCTGCCTGGATTTGCAAAACTGTTGGCGGCTCCACCACCCACTGGGCGGGCGCCTCGCTGCGTTTTCAGGAGCATGAGTTCCGTGCCAAAACCGTTTATGGCGAACTCAAAGGCGCCAACCTGCTGGACTGGCCGGTGACCCTCAAAGAACTGGAGCCCTATTACGCCAAAGCCGAAAACAAAATGGGCGTGACCCGCACCAACGGCATCCCCGGTCTGCCCGGCAACAACAACTTCAAAGTCATGTATGCCGGCGCCAAAAAGCTGGGCTACAAAGAAGTGCACACCGGCAATATGGCCATCAACAGCCAGCCGCGTGACGGCCGTGGTCGTTGCATGCAACTTGGCTTTTGTTTCCAGGGTTGCAAAAGCGGCGCCAAATGGTCAACGCTGTACACAGAAATTCCCAAAGCCGAAGCCACAGGCAATTTGGATTTGCGCCCCGAGTCGCATGTGGTGCGCATAGACCACAACGAAAAAGGCTTGGTCAATGGCGTGGTTTATTTCGACAAAGATGGCAAGGAGCAACGCCAGGCAGCCCGTGTGGTTTGTGTGGCCGGTAACTCCATCGAGACGCCTCGTTTGTTGCTGCTGTCAGATTCACACATGTTCCCGGACGGTCTGGCCAATTCCTCCGGCCAGGTCGGACGCAACTACATGCGCCACATGACAGGCTCGGTGTATGCCATGTTCAAAGACCCGGTGCACATGTACCGAGGTACCACCATGGCTGGCATCATCCGTGACGAATCGGTGTTCAATCCCCGTCGCGGTTTTGTCGGCGGCTATGAAATGGAAACCTTGTCTCTGGGCTTGTCATTCATGCCGGCCTTCCTCGACCCGGGTGCCTGGGGTGCTGAATACGCATCCTGGTTTGACAACTACACCCACATGGCCGGTATGTGGCTGGTCGGTGAAGACATGCCGCGTGAAACCAACCGCATCACTTTGAACAGTGCGGTGCGCGACAAATGGGGCACCCCGGTGGCCAATGTGCATTTTGATGACCATGAAAACGACATCGTCATGCGCAACCATGCTTTCACCCAAGGCGAGCGTGTCTATCAGGCGGCAGGTGCGACCAAAACTTACCGCACACCGCCTTATCCGTCCACTCACAACCTGGGCAGTTGCAGGCTGAGCGCTAACCCGCGCGACGGCGTGGCCAACAAATGGGGCCAGACCCATGACATCCCTAACCTGTTCATCAGTGACGGTTCTCAGTTCACCTCAGGTGGCGCTGAAAACCCCACGTTGACGATTGTCACCTTGGCCATCCGCCAGGCCGACTACATCGCCCGGCAGATGACCGAACGGGCCATTTGATAAACTGGATTTCACTTCAAGGAGTGCGCACATGTGTGAGTATTTTGTGAAAGCAGACCCGATTCAGTACGAACAACGTACACGCTCGGTTCGCATTCGCGGCATGCTCACCAGCATCCGTCTTGAAAACATGGTTTGGGATGTGCTGGCCGAAATGGCCGAGGATGAGGGCTGCACCACCAATGCCCTCATCTGCAAGCTCCACGATGAAATCCTGCAACACCGGGGCGAAGTGCCCAACTTCGCCTCGTTTTTGCGTATCACCAGTTTGCGTTACTTGCGCCGTTGCCTTATCACCATGGAGAAAAAGCACCAGCCGCTGACCGACTCTGATAACGTCAGCACGAATGACCTGTTGCCCATGTCCATGACCGGTACCTTTGACCATTCCGTGGCCAGAACCCAGGCCAAACCATTGGCCGCTGTTAAAACCTGAATTTCCCCATGAGCTTTGATTCTGAATGGCAGCCCGGCGTCTGCGAAAACCCATCGGCTGCTTCCCGTGATTTTGTATTGAACCATTCCATGCTTCGCGTCAAGGACCCTGCTGTCTCACTTGACTTTTATTCGCGCGTCATGGGCATGCGTTTGCTTCGCAAACTCGATTTCCCCGAGATGTCTTTCAGTCTGTATTTTTTAGCGGTTGCAGAGTCAGCCAGTCATGCGCCTGAAGACCCGGGCGAGCGTACCGCTTGGACGTTTTCACAAGCCGGTATTCTGGAGTTGACCCACAACTGGGGCACCGAAAGCAACCCGGATTTCAAATACCATGATGGAAACGCCCAGCCCCAGGGCTTCGGTCATATTTGCTTTTCTGTGCCCGATCTGGACTCCGCCATCCAATGGTTTGACGACAACCAAGTGGTTTATGTAAAGCGCCCCGAGCAAGGCAAGATGAAAGACGTGGCTTTCATTAAAGACCCGGACGGCTATTGGATAGAGATTGTCGAGCCCGCCAGGCTGAAAAAACTCGGTGCCTGATCAGCGCGGTTTTTTCAAATCATTGGCAGAAACAAAGTCTTTGCGTTTGACTTCGTCGCTCTTCATGGCTTGCTGTATTTGCCGGACCAGCAGCATTTTCGTGTCTTGCTGCATGGCTTGGGCGCGCAAACGTATATAAATGGATTTGGCTTTTTGCTTATCGGACTGAGCCTCAACCATGGCTTGAGCCCATAAGCCATCGCGTATCACGCCGTCTTGCATTTCACGCAAAACCATGGCGTGTATGAGTTCACTGGGTTGACTGGTCATCACTGCTTTCTGTTGGTGCCGGAGAGATGAATCGAACACCCGACCTTCTCATTACGAATGAGCTGCTCTACCGACTGAGCTACACCGGCGTTCGGGAAAATAATAACAGTGTTTCAGCCTGCACTTTGATGCATGGCTGTCACGCGGGCCACTTCATTTTTTGAGCCCAGACACACGCTGACACGTGGGTGCAATTGGCTGGGTTGTATGTCCAGACTGCGTTCGCGACCATTGGTGGCCATGCCACCGGCTTGTTCAATCAGCCAACTCATGGGATTGGCTTCGTACATCAAACGCA
>CANGCZ010000048.1 GCA_947452325.1 Comamonadaceae bacterium
ACATGCCCTGAAACACGCCCTGAAAAACACGCCCTGAAAATTGGCGGCAGTCACCGGTTGTTGCAGTCAATGCCTTCTGGCTGATCTGACCCCATTGACCTCATTCAACACCGAGAGCATCTTGTTCAATCCCGATGCGTTGTGCACTTCGGCGGTGAACGTCATCCACGCCGTGTCTTTGATGGTTTGGGTTTTCACGCCGACCACATTCATTTTTTCTCTGGCAAATACCTCGGATATGTCACGCAGCAATCCTTGCCTGTCATCGGCCAGCACTTGTATGTCAACCAGGTAAAGCTTGGAGTGCTGATCATTTGGCTTGCCGTGCCAGGCGACCTCAATCACCCGGTCAGGGTTGTTTTGCATGAGCTGAAGAAAATTGCCGCACTTGGCTCTGTGCACGCTCACGCCTTTGCCTTTGGTGACATAGCCGCGCACATCGTCAGGCGGCGCAGGCCGACAGCATTTGGCCAATTGGGTGAGCAGCGAATCCATGCCGACCACCAGCACCCCGCCATGCTGCTGCGGTGTTTTGGGTTGCTGGGCTTTGCGGAAAAGCTTGTCATCCTCGGCGGGTGGGACCGCTGTCGGGCGCAAAAACATTTCTATATTGCGCAGCGAATACTCATCCTTGCCAACCACCTCAAACAAATGCGCCGCAGAATCAAAACCCAATTTCTTGGCAAGGTCCTCCAATTTGTAAGCGGTTCGCCCTTCTCTTTGCAACAGCTTTTCAATCAATTCGCGCCCGCGCGCCATGGTTTGGCTGGCTTGCTGTGCATTGAACCAAGCCCTGACTTTGGCCTTGGCTCTGGGGCTGGCAATGAATTGCAAGTCCGGGTTCAACCAGTCACGCGAGGGACCGCCTTCTTTCGCCGTGGTGATTTCCACCGTTTGACCGTTTTGCAAGCGCGTCGACAAGGGCACCAGCAGGCCGTCAAGTTTGGCGCCGCGACAACGGTGACCAAGTTCGGTGTGCAAGGTGTAAGCAAAGTCAACCGGTGTGGCTCCTTGAGGTAATTCCACAATAGAGGCTTGCGGCGTCAATACATAGATTTTTTCCTCAGCACTTTGCATGAGCAACTGTGCGTCCTGGTCTTGAACCGCGCTGAGCTCTCTCTCCCAAGCCAGCAGTTGGCGCAACACCGCCATTTTTTGAGCCTGCTCAGCGGGTGCTGCAACTCCGGCATAACCTTTGATACCCGCTTCCTTGTAGGCCCAGTGAGCCGCCACGCCAAACTCTGCATGCTCATGCATGGCTAGTGTGCGAATTTGCATTTCAAATACCTGCCCGGTGGCTGTGCTGACAACCGTATGCAAGGACTGGTAGCCATTGGCTTTGGGTTTGGCGATGTAATCGTCAAATTCATTGTCTATGGCCCGCATCTTCTGGTGCACCAAAGCCAGCACCCGGTAACAGTCATCTACGTTGTCCACAATGATGCGCATGGCGCGCAAGTCCAGCACTTGCTCAAACTGCAAAGACTTGCCCCGCATTTTTTTGACAATGCTGTAGATATTTTTAGGCCTACCTTGAATTTCTGCGCGTATGCCTTGAGTCAAAAGCAGTGTTTGCAATACCTGTCTGAGCAGTTCAATTTCCTGCTCACGTTCGGTGCGTTTTTTTTCCAGTAAACCGGCAACCTGCTTGTAAACCTGTGGCTCCAGCAATCGAAACGCCAGGTCTTCCATTTCCCATTTGATTTGCCAAATACCAAGCCGGTTAGCCAAAGGGGAAAAGATATGCAGAACATCTTGCGATAACTGTTCAAAGCCGCTTATTTTTTGTGCCGTGGCGAAGCGAAGACTGACCAGTTGCGAGGCCAGCAACAACATGACGACCCTTAAATCCTTTGAAAAAGCCAGCAACATGCGCCGCACATTTTCAATCTGTAAAAGCGTAGAACGTGACTGGGACTTGGTGTCTCTTGCGGCTTGTTGCAGTTGAAACAATTTGTTGGCGGAAATCGCCAGGCTGGCCAAGCCTTCGCCAAAAGAGGCCGTCAAAGTCTCTGCGGGTTGGTTCAGCACGGCGGCGCCGTAGGCCAGATACACAGCGGCCTGCATATCGTCGGTGGCACCCATACCAGCCAGCAAAGACACCACTCCATCGGCATGCGTCAATGCAGGTTCACCGCCGGTTTGCTTCATGCCACTTAGCAAGGGCTCGGCAAACTGCCTGGCTCTGACAACGCTGATGAATTGCGGTTCTGTTGCAGAGCCACTGGAGATTTCAGGCTGAGTGGGCTTGCTTTTCACGGGGAAGAAAATTTCATTGAAAACAGTCAATACAACGGACTCGGGCAAAATCCCCGGATACATCATCCTAAAGGATTGGAAAATTTCATGGCAGATCGTTTTTTGAGTGGCAAAACCGCCCTGGTCACAGGTTCGACCAGCGGTATCGGTCTGGGCATAGCCAAGGCGCTGGCCCAAGCCGGTGCGCGTCTGGTGGTCAACGGTTTCGGTGACGTTGATCTGGCACGTGCAGAGATTGAAGCAGCAGGCGTTGACACCCTCTACCACGCTGCAGATATGCGCCGACCTGCTGAGATTCAAGACATGATGAACATGGCATACAGCCAATGGGGGCAGGTAGATATTCTGGTCAACAACGCAGGTATTCAACACGTGGCGCCAGTCGATCAATTTCCTGTCGACAAATGGGACGACGTGATTGCCATCAATTTGTCCAGCGCTTTTCACACCACCAGACTGGCGTTGCCAGAAATGCGCAGGCACAACTGGGGACGTATTTTGAATATCGCTTCGGTGCACGGACTGGTCGGCTCTGCCGACAAATCCGCTTATGTGGCGGCCAAGCACGGACTGGTCGGCCTGACCAAAGTGACAGCGCTAGAAACAGCCACCACTGGCATCACCTGCAATGCGATTTGTCCGGGATGGGTACTCACTCCTTTGGTGCAAAAACAAGTCGATGCCAAGGCGCAGTCCGCTGGCGTGAGCGTTGAACAGGCGACGCGCATGCTGCTGAGTGAAAAAGAACCCTCCATGCAATTCACCTCGCCTGAGGAACTCGGACAACTGGCGGTTTTTCTGTGTTCCAACGCAGGCAATAACGTGCGCGGTGTCGCCTGGAACATGGACGGCGGCTGGACAGCACAATGAACAGCCAGTCACCATCAACGAAATGATGGATACCTGCTGGCTGGTTATTCAGTTCATCAAAAAGTAAGTGCAAATCTATTGCTAAGCATGCAGTGCTGTTTTATCTTTCAGCACATGAAAAAACACATTCACAACCCCGAATCACAGGCCTTCGCCGCCCGCTTGCGCCATGCCATGAAGGAAGCCGGTCTGAAGTCTTCTGCCACCCAGCTCGCCGATGCGTTCAACTTGCGCTATTGGGGAGATGGCATCACGCCGCATGCGGCGCGCAACTGGATGATTGGTGTATCCATCCCCAAACAGGACAAACTCAAAACCTTGAGCGACCTGTTGCAGATCAGCCCGCATGACTTGTTGTTCGGGCCGCAAACTTCGTCACTTCCGTTGAACGAACCCTCGCAAGCCCTGAACATGGGTATGTGTGACACAGAAATGATGCGTCAGTTCTTGAGGCTCAGTGCCGAACACAAACGCATGGTCCGGCACTGGGTAAAGCTCGCCTATTTGTCAGAAAAAAACGTGGGAAATGACGCCCACTTGCCCCGAAGCGACAGCCCCGGTTCACTCGGTTGAGCAAAGCAGCACCACCGCTTGTGCTTCGATAGACTGGCCCTGTCCTACCGGCCCCAGCTTTTCTGCGGTCTTGGCCTTGATGTTGACCTGACTTGTTTGTAGCGCCAAGGCTTTGGCAATCTGCTCGCACATGGCAGGAATGTGCGAGGCCAACTTAGGGGCTTGCGCAATCACTGTGCTGTCCAGGTTGTTGATGCACCAGCCCTTGTCTTTAAGCAATGCTGCGCAAGCGGACAACAAAACCATTGAATCCGCATTTTTCCAGCGCGCATCCGTGTCGGGGAAATGCCCGCCGATATCACCCAATCCGGCGGCGCCCAACATGGCATCAATGATGGCGTGCAGCAACACATCGGCATCCGAGTGCCCGAGCAAGCCCTGGTGGTAAGGAATATGCACACCGCCGATGATCAAGCGGCGACCGGGAACCAGTGCGTGCACATCCCAGCCCTGACCGATACGCATAGGCCTTGGTTTCATGGTCTTGTCTCCAGCGGCGTTGTGACAGCAGCTGAGCGACTGGCGAGCACCGCCTCGGCCAGTTGCATGTCTTCGGGGTAAGTGACCTTGAAATTGAAAGCGGCTGCGGTGACCAGCTTGGGTTGCTGACCCATGGCCTCGATGGCCGAGGCCTCGTCAGTCACCTGATCTCCCGCGTGAAGCAATGCTTGAGTGAGCGCAGCGTGTCGGAACATTTGCGGGGTTTGCGCCAGCCATTTGCCGCTGCGCGACAAGGTGGACGCTACGCGATCCTTGTCCGCGATTTTCAACGTATCGGGCACAGGCAGGGCCAGCAAGCCGCCCACCTCATCGCTTTGGCAGGCCAGCCACAGTTTTTCTATCAAATCGGGCGTCAGCAGACAACGCGCCGCGTCATGCACCATCACCCATTCATCGTCTTTGACACCCTGTTGCTGCAAAGCGCGCAAACCGGCCAGCACGCTTTGCGCACGGGTAGCGCCGCCCGTGGGGCTGACGACGAAACGTTTTTGCGGGTACTGACGGATCACATCGGCCATGTCACGGTCCTGCGGGGCCACCACGATGACGCCTTGTCCCAACCCGTGCATTGCAGAGAATGCTTGCAAGGTGTGCACCACCATAGGAATGCCTGCCAAAGATAAGTATTGCTTGGGCGTGGCCGCACCGGCCCGGCTGCCAAACCCGGCGCAGGGAATCACCACATGAAATCGGGAAAGAGATGAGGAGCTCACAAAGGGTTAAGACTGGTCTGGTTCGTTGCTTGTCATCGCCCCATTCTAGAATCAGCGTTGTTCACCCCCGATTGCCTGCAATCGGGGGTGTTTGCCATGCCGGTTCTATTCAAATTCATGCAGTTACCCGATTTAGCCGTTTCCAAACGATTTCACCTGAGCAAACCACCCGGTTCTGGGGATGCTGCTGTTTTGTCGGCATTGATAGAACGGGAACTCGCCCTTGGGCGCAGGCTGGCCATCTTTACGGCCGATGCGTTTGACGCCCAACGTCTGATAGATGAATTGCCTTTTTTTTCGCCCAACGCTCGCTGCGTGTTGTTTCCTGACTGGGAAACACTGCCTTATGACGGGTTTTCGCCACACCAGGATCTGATCAGCGAAAGACTGGCGACGCTGTGGCGCATTTCCCAAGGCGACGCCGATGTGATTCTGGTGCCGGCCACCACCGCCCTTTACCGTCTGGCGCCTCCGGCGTTTTTGGCGGCATACACCTTTCATTTCAAGGTCAAACAAAAACTCGACGAAGCGCGTTTGAAATCGCAATTGACGCTGGCCGGTTACAGCCACGTGAATCAGGTGATCAGCCCGGGCGAATACACCGTGCGCGGCGGCCTCATCGATTTGTTTCCCATGGGTTCGCTGGTGCCTTACCGGGTCGATTTGTTTGATGATGAAATCGACTCGATACGTACCTTTGATCCGGACACACAGCGCAGCTTGTACCCGGTGCCCGAAGTGCGCTTGCTGCCCGGGCGCGAATTTCCCATGGACGAACCAGCGCGGGTACTGTTCAGAAGCCGTTGGCGGGAAATGCTTGACGGCGACCCCACCCGCAGTCGGCTTTACAAAGACATGGGCAATGGCGTTGCCACCGCCGGTATTGAGTATTACTTGCCCTTGTTTTTTGAGCACACGGCCAGTGTGTTTGATTACCTGGGTGACCAAGCCGTGGTGGTGCTACACGGCGACATCGACCCGGTGCTGACCCGCTTCGGCCAGGATGCACAAGAGCGATACCGCCTGGCGCAAGGCGACCCCGAGCGGCCTGTGTTGCCGCCCGCCCAATTATTTTTGAACGCTGAGCAGTTTTTCACTGCGGCCAATGAACATGCGGTACTCAGCATTCGCCCGGGCACGCACACACCCACGCCATGGGCAGACAGCTTGCCGCCCATGACGGTCGAGCGTGGTGCAGAACAACCTTTGCTGAAGTTATTGCAACGCCAGCAAAGCAGCGGTCAACGGTTGTTGGTACTGGCCGAGTCAGAAGGCAGACGCACCAGCTTGCTGGATTTCTTGGCCGCGTCCGGGCTTGAGCCCAAGGTGTTTGAGGATTTGCCGTCATTCATGCAGAGCAGCGAGCAATTTGGTATAGCCATCAGCCAGTTGCACGCAGGATTCGCCTGGCTGGAAAACGGCATTGACCTGGTCACTGAAACCGAATTGTTCGCTGCCGGACCCACGCTCAGGCGCCGGCGAAAGCAGGAAGAAGTCAGCGACGTCGAATCGCTGATACGCGACTTGTCTGAATTACAGGTGGGCGATCCGGTGGTCCACAGTTCACATGGCATAGGCAGGTACAAAGGCCTGATCAACATGGACATGGGTCAAGGCTTAGACGACCAAGGCCAGCCGATGTTGCAAGAATTTTTGCACTTGGAATACGCGGATGAAGCCACTTTGTACGTGCCGGTCAGCCAGTTGCATTTGATCAGCCGCTACAGCGGGATGAACCCCGAATCAGCGCCATTGCACCGACTGGGCTCAGGTCAATGGGACAAAGCCAAGCGACGCGCTGCCGAACAGGTGCGTGATGCCGCCGCTGAATTGCTCAATATTTACGCCAGACGCGCGGCCAGACAAGGGCATGCGTTTCGCTACAGCGCCAACGATTACGAAACATTCGCCACCGATTTCGGTTTTGAAGAAACCGCCGATCAGCGCGCCGCCATACATGCCGTGGTGCAGGACATGATCAGCCCGCGCCCCATGGACCGGTTGGTTTGCGGCGATGTCGGCTTCGGCAAAACCGAGGTGGCTTTGCGTGCTGCCTTTGTGGCGGTCATGGGCGGCAAGCAAGTGGCCATACTCGCGCCGACCACCTTGCTGGCTGAGCAGCATTTCCAGACATTGACCGACCGCTTTTCTAAATGGCCGGTGAAGATTGCTGAGCTCAGCCGGTTTCGCTCTGCCAAGGAAATCAAGCAAAGCATTGAAGGCCTGGCACTGGGCAATATCGACATTGTGGTTGGCACGCACAAACTGCTGAGCGAATCTGTGAAGTACAAAGACTTGGGTTTGCTGGTGATTGACGAAGAACACCGATTTGGTGTCAAGCACAAAGAAACCTTGAAAGCATTGCGCGCTGAGGTAGATGTACTGACCCTGACTGCCACGCCGATTCCACGCACGCTTGGCATGGCGCTTGAAGGCATGCGCGACCTGAGTGTGATCGCCACTGCGCCGCAGCGGCGTTTGTCCATCAAAACCTTTGTGCGAACCGAGGACAACGGCGTGATCCGCGAAGCCGTATTGCGTGAACTCAAACGCGGCGGCCAATGCTATTTTTTACATAACGAAGTCGAGACCATTCAAAACCGCCTTGAGCGCTTGCAAGAATTGATTCCGGAAGCACGTATCGCGATTGCCCATGGCCAGATGCCAGAGCGGGAATTAGAAAAAGTGATGCGTGATTTTGTGGCGCAGCGATTCAACATATTGCTCTGCTCAACCATCATTGAAACTGGTATTGACGTGCCGACAGCCAATACCATTTTGATGAGTCGCGCCGATAAATTCGGACTTGCGCAACTTCACCAACTGCGCGGACGCGTCGGCCGCAGCCACCACCAGGCGTATGCCTATTTACTGGTGCCGGATATTCAAGGCCTGACCAAACAAGCCAGCCAACGGCTGGACGCGATTCAGCAAATGGAGGAACTTGGCTCGGGCTTTTACCTCTCCATGCACGACCTGGAAATACGCGGCGCAGGCGAGGTACTGGGCGATAACCAAAGCGGCAATATGCAAGAGGTCGGTTTTCAGCTTTACAACGAAATGCTGGCCGAAGCAGTGCGCGCCTTGAAAAACGGCGAAGAGCCTGATTTGCTCAGTCCTTTGCAAGTCACTACCGAAATCAATTTGCACGCCCCGGCTTTGCTGCCAAATGATTACTGCGGCGATGTGCATTTGCGCTTGTCGTTTTACAAAAAACTGGCGACCGCTAAAACTCAAGATCAGGTTGATGCGTTGATGGAAGAACTGATAGACCGTTTCGGCAAACTGCCTAGCCAGACGCAAACCTTGATTGATTCGCACCGCTTGCGGGTACTGGCCAAACCTTATGGCGTTGCCAAAGTGGATGCAGCACCCGGCGTGATTTTGATCAACTTCAAACCGAATGCACCGGTGGATGGCATGCGCATCATTCAACTGGTGCAAAAAAACAAACACATCAAACTGGCAGGTAACGATAAGTTACGTATAGAAAAAGAAATCGCTGACGTGAAAGACCGGGCTCACATGGTGAGAGACATCTTGCGCTCGCTGGGTGACCCGCTGTCGCCAACACCAAAGAAAGCCATTGCATGAACAACATGAAAGAACACAGCCCTGGGCTCTGGACACAAAACCTGCCCGCGCTGCGCCGACTGTCAGACTACAAACTGATTGCGTTTGACATGGATTCAACGCTGATCAATATTGAGTGCATAGACGAAATGGCTGCGGTGGTCGGTCGCCAGCAAGAGGTGTCTGCCATCACCGAAGCAGCCATGCGCGGGGAAATCGCAGACTACAAAGACAGTTTGCGCAGACGAGTGGCTTTGCTCAAGGGCGCACCTGCGGTGGTGATGCAGCAAGTCTTTGAGCAACGCCTGCAACTCAATCCGGGCGTTAAACCACTGATTGCGTCTTGTCAACAAGCAGGGCTACACACCTTGATTGTCAGCGGCGGTTTTGACTACTTCACAGACAAACTGCAACACATGCTCGGTATAGATGACACGCGCAGCAACCAATTGGAAGTGCATGACGGGGTTCTAACCGGACGCTTGCTGGACCAGGACTGGGGTGATATTTGCGACGGTGAAGAAAAGCTACGCATGGTGCAAGCGACCAGTGAAAAACTAGGCATCACTGCCAGCCAATGCATTGCGGTAGGTGATGGCTCTAACGATTTACCCATGATGCAATGGTGCGGATTGTCAGTCGCGTATCAGGCCAAGCCCAAGGTCAG
>CANGCZ010000049.1 GCA_947452325.1 Comamonadaceae bacterium
CGGACACACAATGTCAATGGATTTGCAGCCCTGCTTGGCCAATTCGCGCACGGTCGGCTCCGTGTAAGGTTCCAGCCATTTGGCTTTGCCGAAACGTGACTGGAAACATACTTTGTATTCTTCTTTTTTCAATGACAGTGCTTGCGCCAGCAGTCTGGCTGTCTTGTGGCATTCGCAGTGGTAGGGGTCGCCCAGTTTCAGCGTGCGCTCGGGAACGCCGTGAAAACTCATCACCAGTTGTTCGCTGCGCCCGTTGGCCGCCCAATGTGCCCTGATGGTGTCGGCCAGCGCCTGTATGTAGGCCGGGTGGTCATGGTAATGATTGACAAAGCGAAACTCCGGCAGATAGCGGGTTTGCAAGCCCCATTGGTAGACCGCGTCAAACACGCTGGCTGTGGTCGTGGCTGAATACTGTGGATAGGCCGGCAGCACCAGCACACGGTTCACGCCTTGCGACTTCAAATCATTCAAGACCTCTTGAATCGACGGCGAACCATAGCGCATGGCGTAGCGCACCTGGACCTGCTCAGGGTCATACAAAGTTTGCAGTCCTTGGCTTTGCTTGTCGGTCCAGACTTTGAGCGGTGAGCCTTCGGCCGTCCAGATACTGGCGTATTTGTGTGCGGACTTGGCCGGACGGACACGCAAAATAATGCCGTGCAAAATCAGCAACCACAAAAAACGCGGAATTTCAACCACTCTGGGGTCGCTTAAAAATTCGGCCAGGTACCGGCGCAAGGCCGAGGCCGTAGGGGCTTGCGGCGTGCCGAGGTTGCAGTAAATGATGGCTGTTTTGGCGGGCTGGCCGTGGCGGTAAGCCGGTTCGGTGGCAAATCTGGGGGTCGAGGTCATGCAGTATTTTCCCTCATATGCAAAGCCTTTAGCAAAGCCACTGCCTCAATACCTGATCTGACAGCCGCTTCCAGGGTGGACGGGTAGGGCCCGTGTACGTAATCACCGCAAGCCAAAACCTGTGCGCCAGGCTGTGCCGAAGGTCTGACTGTCAAAGGTGTGCATGCAAAGGCGGCGCGTTTTTCCAGCACGGCAAACAACACTGTCGCCTGCGGCAAACCCAGTTGGTCGCGCGCTTGCGCCAACACCGCTTGGCTGATCTGATCTCTGTCGCCGTTGCTGGCGCTGACCACCATGGCAATCACGCCTTGCATGGCCTTGTCCCCGCTGAGCCGGGCTTTGTCAAATGCGAACTGCGCTGGCGCCAACGCACTGCTGCGCAAAGCCATGACCGGATACGGCCAATCGACTTTGGCATGGGCTTGCACATACACAGTGGCAATGGCCGTGTGCGCCAGTGCGCCTGCCTGCGCTGACCAGGCCGGATTGATCGACTGGGTCAAACGCGACGCTTCCCATGGCGGACAAGCCAGCACCACAGGAGCAGACAAATACGGTGACAGATCTTCTACATGATGACCGGTCACCAGTTCTGCGCCGCGCTGCTTCAGCCATTGAACAGCGGCATCCGGAAACAAGCGGCTTTGATCGACACAAGGAATCAACATGTCGCTGCTGCCTGTGCCGCCGAGCAATGCATCTTGCAATACCCGCAAAAAAACTGAAGCGCTGGCTTGTTCTGAGGGCAAGTTCAGCGCAGACACGCACAAAGGTTCGATCAACAATGACAGGACAACAGGCGGTAGACCGCTGCACAACTCAGCCACGGTCATGTCTGCAGGACATTCAAAATGCTGACGTTGCCACCGCAAGGCCCGGCGTATCAAGCTCCATTTGTCGCCCCAGGACCAGCCACGCGCACCAGCCATGCCCGCCAGCAGATTCAAGGGTGAAGGCAAATCAGGCAGTCTCAAGCCGTCACCGTTTGGTGTGCATAAAGTCAGGGGCAGGCGCTTTAAATACCTGTCTGTGTCCACGCCGACCAGTCGCATCAAGGCCAGTGTGTCGCGGTATGCGCCAATGAGAATATGTTGTCCGTTGTCCAATGCCAGGCCATGGTGCGTGATGCGCCGCGCCCGCCCGCCGGTCTGCGGAGCGGCCTCCAGCAAGCGCACCTGCCAGCCCGCGTTCACGGCATGAACCGCAGCTGACAGACCCGCCCAGCCGCCACCGATGATGGTGACCTGGTTCAAAAACGCCCCAGCGCCTGCATCTTCCAGGCCAGCCAGAGTTTGCGCACTGGCGTCAGTGAGACACGCTGGGTCAACACTGGAAACTGCGCTGCTTGAATTTCATGCAACAGCGTGCGGTAAATGCTTGCCATCATCAGGCCCGGCTTTTGGCTGCGCCAGTCCTCTGACGGCAACATGCCCAAAGCTTGCTCATAAAAAGCCAGTGCCCGCTCTGTCTGAAAACGCATCAAGGCCTGAAAAGCCGTTGAGTCACGGCGTTGCAACACATCTGCTGCGGTGACTTCAAACTGCTGCAAATCCTGCACCGGCAGGTAAATGCGGCCCCGCAATGCATCTTCGCCGACATCGCGGATGATGTTGGTCAGTTGAAATGCCAAGCCCAGCGTGTGTGCGTAAGCGGTGGTCTGCGCTTGTGTCTGGCCGAATATGCGCGCTGCGACTTCACCCACCACACCTGCGACCAAATGGCAATAGGTTTGCAGACCGGCAAAGTCTAGGTAGCGCGTTTGGCGCAAATCCATGTCGCAGCCTTGTATCACTTGCTGCAAGTGGTCTTGGGTGATGCCGAATTCCTGTGTGAGTGGCATCAAAGCCTGCATCACCGGGTGCTGTGCATCGCCGGTAAAACTGCGCGCCACTTCAAGCCGCCACCATTGCAGTTTTTGGGCGGCGACACCGGCATCCTGTACTTCATCGACCACATCGTCGACTTCACGACAAAAGGCATAGAAAGCCGTGATGGCCGCACGTTTGCGTGGCGGTAAAAACAGAAAAGCGTAATAAAAGCTGCTGCCTGAGCCCGCGGCTTTATCCTGCACGTATTGCTGTGGTGTCATGGACAGGATTGTGACATTGCAAAGCGGTGTCACAGCGGATCAACCAGGAGGTCTCATCCTCAAACTGCGCCATAACATCAGCGCAATGTCAGCGACATACAACCGGGGCCGTTGGCGGGTGGAATCCATGCGCTCAATTTTGTCCAGGACACGCAAACCGCCTTGCACCACCAGACGCAACTCCCAGCCCGCGCGTCCCGGTACCTGGTGTACCAGCGCTGCGCCTTGCTGCATCAACCGGCGCGCAAAAGCGATTTCATCTGCCAGATTAGCGTTCACCGGCAGGTAATCACGCCCTCGCGGCAGGTCGACGCTGATGTCTTGCCAGAAATTGATTAATTGCAACGCGGTGCAAACCGCATCACTGTGCGCCAATGCCTGCGGGGAAGTGATGCCGTACAAATGCAATAACAAACGGCCGATGGGATTGGCCGATCGTTCGCAATAAGCCAGCAGTTCTGCGCGGTCGGCATAGCGGCGCTGGTCGCGGGTGTAGACCACGTCTTGTTCAAACGCGTCCAGCAACGCCAGCAGCAAGTCCACAGGCAGCGCAAAGGCCTGAATCTGTTGCTGTAAAGGGCTTAGCACCTGTGACCAGTGGGCACTGACAAAAGCCGGGTCTCTGGTTTGTGTCAGCAAATCCGCGCGCAGGCTTTGCAGACTGTGCAGGCGACTGGTGGCAGGCGCGTCGCCTTCATCAGCGATGTCGTCTGCGGTGCGGGCAAAGTGGTAGATGGCCACGATGGGCGCGCGCAAATGCGGCGGACACAACAGTGAAGCAACCGGAAAGTTCTCGTAGTGACTGACAGATGACATGGTCTTTGTATTGTCACTTGACAGTGCGGGTGTTCAGAATTAGATTACTAACCAGTCAGTCATTAATATAAATCACCTTCAGGTTAGCCCCATGGTTTGTCGCACCCCAGTTTTTTTTCTCGCCATCGCCACTGCTTTGGTCGCCTGTTCTCCCCAAGCCGACACATTGGCACCGGTCAGATCGGTCAAAGTGTTGACGGTGAGCAAATCCACACTTTCTACTGAAACAGAGTTTGCCGGTGAGGTCCTGGCCAGGGTCGAATCCCGCTTGGGTATGCGGGTCGGCGGCAAGCTCACGGCTCGCCATGTCGAACTCGGGCAACGGGTCAAAGCCGGCCAATTGCTGGCAGAAATCGATGCCCAGGATTACCGTTTGTCGGTGGACAACGCACGCGCTCAACTGAATGCAGCGCAAACCAATCACGATTTGGCCGCGGCTGACTTCAAGCGATACAAGGAATTGCGCGACAAAGACTTCATCAGCGGCGCAGAATTGGAACGCCGCGAAACCATACTTAAATCGGCGCAAGCGCAACTCGATCAGGCCCGGGCGCAACTCTCCGGCCAGGGCAACCAATTGAGTTACAGCAAATTGTTCGCAGACAAAGCCGGTGTGATCACCGGCTTGGACGCAGAAGTCGGGCAAGTGGTCAGCGCCGGCATGACTGTCATGCGCCTGGCACAAGACGGACCGCGCGATGTGGTGTTTGCCGTCCCTGAGGACAAAGTCTCTGCGGTCAGGCCAGGTCAAGCGGTCAAGGTCAAGCTGTGGGGCAGCGGGCAATCGATGTCCGCCAGGGTCCATGAAATTGCCGCCAGCGCAGACCCTGTCACCCGTACTTTTTCAGTCAAGGCGGCACTTGACGACTTGAAGATTCCCCTGGGCACGACCGCCACGGTGTATTTGAGTGCGTCTTCTTCAGGCATGGATGCCATCACCTTGCCCACCTCGGCGATCTGGCAGGAAGCAGGCAAATCCAGCGTCTGGCTGGTTGATCCGGCCAGCATGAAAGTGCGTTCGCAGGCGGTTCAGGTCAGCGGTGTGCATGACAACCTGGTCATCATCAGCAGTGGCTTGGAGCCGGGTCAACAGGTGGTGACCGCCGGTGTGCATGTCTTGTCCGCCGGTCAAAAGGTCACCTATTTCAAAGCGGCCGGTGAGCAGCCATGAAACAAAAAAACGCTGCCACCCGGGGTTTCAATCTCTCTGAATGGGCGCTGAACCACCGGGCGTTCTCCCGCTACCTGATGGTGGTTTTGCTGTTGTTGGGTGTAGCTGCTTATTTCCAGCTCGGCCAGGATGAGGATCCGCCATTCACTTTTCGTGTCATGGTGGTTCGCTCTTACTGGCCGGGGGCGACAGCGCAACAAGTGGCCGAGCAGGTCACCGACAAGCTGGAACGCACTTTGCAGGAGGTGCCCTATGCCGACAAGATCAAAAGCTACTCCAAGCCGGGTGAGTCACAAATCATTTTCGAAATCAAGGACTATTCCAAGCCCGAGGAAGTAGCCCATGTCTGGTACTCGGTACGAAAAAAAATAAGCGACATGAGCCACACTTTGCCTCAAGGTGTGCAAGGGCCGTTTTTCAATGACGAGTTCGGCGACGTCTATGGTGTGATTTACGCGCTACAAGCCGACGGCTTCAGTCTGGCGGAGTTAAAAGACATAGCTGATGACGTGAGACAGAAATTACTGCGTGTCAAGGATGTGTCCAAAGTCGAGCTATTCGGCGCACAGGATGAAAAAATCTACATAGAAATTCCGCAGAAAAAACTCGCGCAGTTGGGCTTGGATTTGAATGCGGTGCTGGCGCAGTTGGGTCAGCAAAACGCGGTTGAGAGCGCGGGCAGCTTGCAAACCCAGCAGGATGTGATTCAGATCCGGGTCGCCGGTCAGTTTGAAGCGGTGTCGCGTTTGCGCGTCATGCCAATTCGCGGTGCTTCAGGCAGGCAGATCAAGCTGGGGGACATCGCCACCATCACTCGCGGTTACATCGACCCTGCGGCTGTGAAAGTGCGCTTTCAGGGCCAGCAAGTCATAGCGCTGGGCGTGTCCATGACCAAGGGCGGCGACATCATCAACCTCGGCCATTCGCTGGAGAAGGCGGTAGCCGGTTTGCAGACGTCTTTACCTGCAGGGGTCAAACTCAGCAATTTGCAAAACCAGCCGCAGGCAGTCAGCCGCTCGGTGAGTGAATTCATAGGCGTGTTGATTGAAGCCGTGTTGATCGTGTTGCTGGTCAGCTTTGTGTCGCTGGGCTGGCACAAAGGAGGGCGTTTCGGCTGGCACATAGACATGCGTCCGGGGTTGGTGGTGGGCATCACCATACCGCTGGTGCTGGCAGTGACGTTTTTAGGCATGTATTACTGGGGCATAGGCCTGCACAAAATCTCACTGGGCTCGCTCATTATTTCATTGGGACTGCTGGTGGATGACGCCATCATCGCGGTGGAAATGATGGTGCGAAAAATGGAAGAAGGCTTTGACAAAGTGCGCGCCGCCACCTTTGCCTACGAAGTCACCGCCATGCCCATGTTGACCGGCACCTTGATCACTGCCGCCGGGTTTTTGCCCATTGGTTTGGCCAAATCAGTCACCGGCGAGTACACCTTCGCGATTTTTGCGGTGACCGTGTTGGCCTTGCTTTTGAGTTGGTGGGTTTCTGTGTTTTTTGTTCCCTTGCTGGGAGTGTGGCTGTTGAAAGCCAAGCCGCATACTGCGACTCAGCATTCGCAGGAATTGTTTGATTCCCATTTTTACAAGGTATTCAGGCGACTGGTTAACGCTTGTGTCAAACACCGGTGGGTGACGATTGCCGTCATGCTTTTGATTTTTGCTGCAGGCATTTTCGGCATGGGTAAGGTGCAGCAACAGTTTTTTCCGGAGTCCAGCCGACCGGAAATCATGATGGAAATCTGGTTTCCTGAGGGCACATCTTTGCAGGCCAATGAAGCGCTCAGCAAGCAAGTTGAAAAGAAATTGCTGACGCTCAAAGGCGTGGACTCTGTCAGCTTGTGGATAGGCTCGGGTGTGCCACGGTTTTACCTGCCGCTGGATCAGGTGTTGCCGCAATCCAATGTGTCCCAGTTCATCATATTGCCCAAGGACTTGGCCACGCGTGAATCGACACGACTGGCTTTACCGGCCTTGATGGCCAAAGAATTTCCTGAGGTCAATGCCCGGATCAAGTTGTTACCCAATGGCCCGCCGGTGGCTTACCCGGTGCAATTTCGTGTCTCGGGTCCCGATCCGTTGGTGTTGAGACAACGCGCTGACGAGGTCAAAGCCGCCATGCGCGAGAACAGCAACACGCGCCAGGTGAATGACAACTGGAATGAATCTGTCAAAGTGCTTCGGTTCGAAGTGGACCAAGACAAGGCCCGTGCGCTGGGCATCACCAGTCAATCATTGGCCAGGACCTTGCGCGTGCTTGTCAGCGGAAGCACAGTGGGTCAATACCGCGAAGGCGACAAATTGATTGACATCGTGTTGCGCCAGCCCCTGAGCGAGCGCCAGACCATGTCTGACCTCGGCAATGCTTATGTGCCGACAGCCGGTGGCAAAACCGTGCCTTTGCTGCAAATTGCCAAACCCGTGTTTGACTGGGAGCCGGGCGTGATGTGGCGACTCAACCGCGATTACGCCATCACCGCACAGTGCGACATCACTGAGGGTTTACAAGGCGCCACGGTCACCGGCCAGCTCATGCCCGCCATGAAGGCGTTACAAGACAAATGGGCGCAACAAGGTTTGTCGGCTTACACCATCAGCGTGGCCGGTGCGGTCGAGGAAAGTGCCAAGGGCTCGTCCTCGATTGCAGCCGGCGTGCCCCTGATGCTGTTTGTCACGTTTACCTTGCTGATGATTCAGTTGCAAAGCTTCAGCCGCGCCTTGCTGGTGTTTCTGACCGGCCCCATGGGGATTGCCGGTGTCGCCATGGCTTTGCTGGTGCTGAACCGGCCATTCGGCTTTGTTGCTTTGCTGGGAGTGATCGCGCTGATGGGCATGATTCAGCGCAATTCGGTGATCCTGATTGATCAGATCGAGCAGGACCGCGCGAGCGGCGTACCGGCCTGGGACGCGATTGTCGAATCTGCTGTGCGCCGCTTGCGTCCGATTGTGCTGACCGCCGCTGCAGCCGTCCTGGCCATGATCCCTTTGACGCGCAGCGTGTTTTGGGGTCCCATGGCGGTGGCCATCATGGGCGGCTTGATTGTGGCGACCGTGCTGACTTTGCTGGCCTTGCCGGCCATGTACGCGGCTTGGTTCAGGGTCAAGCGATGAATGATGTACCCCATTGACCCTCAAGGCCTGCATGAGGCCATTCGTCTTGAGTCCTGGTAATGTTTTTTTAGCCAAAGGTGAACTCCGGTCTGTGGAGAATTTCAAAATCCACTTGGACGTTTAGGCTGTGCTGGGTCTAAGTCAGTTGCATAGACCCAGCGCAGAATAAAAAAAGCGGAAGGTATCGCGTATCAAGAAAAATCAATTACCGCTGCAGGTCACTGTCACGTTGTTGATGTAATTTTGACCAGAAGGCGTTACTCCCGAAGAGTTGGCCGTTATGTTGCATGCCTGCGTCGTACTTCGCGCTGTCCAGGCAGTACCCGTTAGGGTATTTTGGAATGTGAAGTAATGCGTCGTACATCCAACACCATAGGCAACCGTCAAAGTTTCGATGTCCACACCGTTGGTTTCATCGTGCATTACCAATTGTACGGAACCGATGTTATTGCTCAGGCCAGTGACAGAACCACCAACCTTCCCGGCTGTAGTGTTTAAAGTCCCGCACGAACCAGCAGCACCACCTGAACCACCCCCACCACCCCCGGGTAAAGTGGGAACTACACCACCAGTCCCAACTCCTGGAGGAGTTGGACTACCACCACCCGAAGCGGTCACAGTGATGGTGTAAGAACTGCCAATCTCAGTCCCGAGGTTGGCAGCAGTGTTTGTTTTCACCTGCGCGCTAGAACTGCCAGCCGAGCTAGGTGCTGGGCATTTGGCGGCAAAGCCGGTGCTGGCCGACATGCTGGAAGTGCATTCCACACCATCCAAAACCAATATGGCGGTCGTGGGCAGGTTGCTGCCTGTGATGGCAAACATTGCAGGTGATCCGACTATCGCAGTGCCCGGTGTGACCGAAGTAATTGATGGTGAATCGCCGCCGCCTGCACTTCCCCCGCCACTCGGAGTGGGAGTACACACCACATTGGCATTGCTAACGTTGCCGGTTATAAGGGAGGAAGAGTTATAGGGTGATGACACCATACA
>CANGCZ010000050.1 GCA_947452325.1 Comamonadaceae bacterium
GGTTGGTGGAGGTTCCGAAGTGGGTCACTTCAAAGGTGACAAAAGTGTGTGTTGGGTCAATGTTGTAAGTAGCGGCTTGGGCGCTGGTGGAACTGGCGACAGCCGTGGCTGTCAAAGCTGTGGCGATGAAAAGTTGACGCATGGAAAAACTCCTGGGTGTTGTTGAAAAATTACAGTTTGGCAACGCCTGTCAGTACAAATTTGAATTTCACTTGTACATCGTCCGCCACCATGGAGGTGTCAGACCATTCGTTGTCACCAATCTTGAAGGGCAAACGCTTGAGTGCGAATGCGCCCACGGCGGTGGTGAGGCCGCCGGTTTGGCTCAGACTGACAGGCACGGTGATGTCCTGTGTCAATCCTTTGATGCTGAGTTTGCCGCTGATTTCATATTTACCTGCGGCGGTACTTTTGACCGCAGTGGATTGAAAGCTGGCTTTGGAGAATTTGGCGGTGTTGAACCAATCGGGTTTGACCAGTTCCGCGTCGGTTTCTTTGGACCCCAAGGTGGCACTGGCCATGTCTACGCTGAAGTTGATCTTTGCCGCAGCCGGTTTCGCCGGGTCGAAATTGATTTGCGCGTCAAACGATTTGAAGCGTCCTTCAACCGGCACGCCCATTTGCTTGCTGACAAACACAATCTCGCTTTGCGCGGATTGCAGTTTTTGCTGGGCTTGGGCGGACAACGACGCCAAACCCGACAAGCCAATGAAAACAGAGATCAAAAATCGGTGTGACAACATGGGAATACCTTTGGGAGTCAAGAGCGACGGGCGGGCAATATGCGTTGCAACAAGGCGTGTTTGTCTACAAACTGGTGTTTCAGTGCGGCGGCCACATGCAACCCGACCAAACCTGCCAAAGCAAAAGCACTGATTTCGTGCCAGGGCTTGATCAACTCGGCAAGTGCCTTGTCAGCAGAGACCCAATCCGGCAAGGGCAGCAGACCAAACACGACCACGGGAAACCCGGCCGCAGAGCTGTAAGCCCAGCCAACTAAGGGCACGATGAAAAACAAGGTGTACATGGCGTATTGCGTGCCGTGGTGAGCGATCTGCTGCCAGGCCGGCATGTCAGCTTTCATTTCCAGGGGCAGGGCAGGCGGTGGCTGGTAGAGGCGCCAGCACAATCGCAGCAGACTCAACACCAGCACGCAGATGCCAGCCCATTTGTGCCAGTTGAACAGCTTTAAGCGCAGTGGCGAAATAGGTAAATCCGCCATGAACAAACCTACCCCGAACAATCCGGCCAAGCCCAAGGCCAGCAGCCAATGAAACAACACCGCTGGTAAAGAGTAGGGGTTTGAATGTGACGCCTGATTAACTTCTTGCATATTGCTTAGTTTATTGACGTAAAAGTCAAATTCATGAAATAGGATTGAACTGACTGATCAAAAAAATTGATTTATCAATCCAATATACCTAAAGAAGCTAACTTGCTTTGAAAAGCAAAACCCAGTGTAAAAAAAATCGCCGCAGTGGCGGCGATGGGGCTGGGCGATAGCGCTTGTGGTTGTCAGTTGCGCTGTACTTTGTTTTGCACCGGCAACAAGGTGTATTCGATATCGAGATCGCGCTTGCCGTTGGAATTCAGTTCAATCCAGACCACACGCTGGCCACGTTTGAACTGAAAGGAATTGTGTAAGCTGACCCGGCGGCTGAGCATCATTTCCCAACCCTTGGCTTTGGCATCTTCAACGAGTTCATCACGTGCCACATCCAAACAAGTGGCGCCGCCTTCGCACTGAATTGTTTTCTTGGCAACCGCCGGTGTAACTGCCGGGGCAGGTGCGGCAGGTTCAGGCGTCTTGGCGTTTTTTGCGCCTTTTTTCGTGGCCGTGGGAGGAAGAGGTTTGACCTGAACCGTTTCGGCATTGACCGGCGGCGTCCCTGACTTGTCGCTGAAGACGGCGTGTGCGTACAAGCGGCCTAGCATTTGCTCGCCAAAACCGACCACTGTTTCTTCGTTAATGCGTGTCGGTGTGGAGCCGGGTATCCAAGGGAAATCGTAGGTGGGTTGCTTTTGCCAGCGGCGGGGTACTTCGCCTTCACGCAAAGTGGGGATGTAGGGGGCAAAAAGCATGGGCCCTGTGGCAGTGTTGGCATCGTCTGCCTGAAGCGACAAGGGCTTGGGAGGTGTCACCGCCGTGGCTTTGGCTGGCGTTGCTGCAGGTACGGGTTGGTTCAAATCAACCGCAGCGGTCTTGGCCGTGGGAGAGGCGGCAGTGTTCAATGGGGTTTCATTGGTTTTTAATGAAATTGCTGGCACAGACGCAGGCGATTGTTTGCCGGGTTGCTCGCTGATGCGGGGCGGTAATTTCAACGCGCCATAGGGCCCGGACACATCGTCTTCATCCGAACTCATGAAAGTGGAACACGCAGTCAGCAACATACAAACAGTCACCAGACTGAGCGATTTTGTGGAATGGCTAAAGGGTTGCATACATCAAACTTTGTGAATTTGGGTTGTGCCCGGAGAGGGTCAGTCTTTCGACGCGGATTCGCGGCCGCTGGGGCGGTTACCGTGCTGGTTCAACAATACCGAATAGACGGCATCTACCCCGGCATTGGTATTCGTCAGTCGAATGTCCAAAATCCGATCATCTTGAATCAAAGTCACCACGTAACTGGTACCCAAGCGCATCAGTGAATGCAATTGCCAGTTTTTCAGCAAGGCGTCGCCAATCAATTCGTTTTGCACCTGCTCACTGTAGGCCTCGGGCAATGTGGCGAAAAAAATACCGGTTTGCTGATTGCCTTCACCCAGAAGAACGGTTTGTTCGTGCTTGGTCAGCAGCATCGATTCCACATAGGGGTACATCGAGCTCTGAATCACCGGCCAGCGTGTTTGCGCGTGCAGTGATGCTGACATCACCAGCACCCCACCCATCAGGGCCATGGTCTTCAAGGCGTTCAGTAAAAAATGTCTTGGTGTCATGTTGGACAGAACTTCAAAAAAGGAAAAGGCAAGGTTCATTCCTGTCAAACCTTCAGTACCTACAATATATCAACAAAAATGATCAAATCGTAAAAAACAACAGTTCTAATGGAATAAATGACAAATACACCAGAGTGTTTACCGAATTCAAAAAGGCCATCTGGCCGATAGGAAGAATAATAAATAATTCAATTATTGAATTCTGAAATAAATCTCATGTTTTGAGATTTTTCAGAGCTTGGAAAATAAAGCCGTATGACCGGCAATCAGCGTCGACGACCGCCGCCTAAAAGACCGCCAAGTACACCACGCACAATTTCGCGACCGATGGCAGAGCCAACGGTGCGCACCGCACTTCGCACAACGAGTTGGGCGACGCCGTCGTGACGTCCGCCGCGTGGTCCGGTGGAGCCGAATAAAAGCTCAGATACCTGGCCCATGACACCGCTGTCAGCCGGTGTGGCTGCGGATTGCATGCTTTGTCTGGCTTGGCTGACGGCGTGTTCGTCCATGGCGGGTGCGCGCCCTTTGATTTTTTCGTAGGCTGATTCGCGGTCTACCGTTTTTTCGTAGACACCGGCGACCAGGGACTCGGCCATCAAAACTTTGCGTTGCTCGGGGGTGATGGGGCCGAGTTGACTGCCGGGAGGCAAAACAAACACACGCTCAGTTTCGCCGGGACGTCCTTTTTCATCAAGCAGGCTGACCAAGGCCTCTCCCACGGCAAGTTCTGTGATCGCCGCTTCAATGTCCAGTCCTTTTTGAGGCCGCATGGTTTGCGCGGTGGCCGCCACGGCTTTTTGGTCACGCGGCGTGAATGCCCTGAGCACGTGTTGCACCCGGT
Organism: Comamonadaceae bacterium; assembly: GCA_947452325.1. GTDB lineage: Bacteria > Pseudomonadota > Gammaproteobacteria > Burkholderiales > Burkholderiaceae_C > Limnohabitans. The sequence continues at coordinate 3,782 of CANGCZ010000050.1, forward strand.
TGCCGAGTTGCCCCAGCACGCTGTCGGGGATGTCCAGCGGGTTTTGCGTGACGAAATACACGCCTACGCCTTTGGATCTGACCAGCCGCACCACCAGTTCAATGCGTTCAATCAAAGCCTTGGGTGCTTCATTGAAAAGCAAATGTGCCTCGTCGAAAAAGAACACCAGTTTGGGCTTGTCCAGGTCACCAACCTCGGGCAGTTGCTCGAACAATTCGGACAGCATCCACAGTAAAAATGTGGCGTACAGGCGCGGGGAGTTCATCAGCTTGTCAGCGGCCAGAATGTTAATCAGGCCGTGGCCGTTGCCGTCTGTTTGCATGAAATCATGGATGTCGAGCATGGGCTCGCCGAAGAAACGGTCGCCGCCTTGTTCGTCAATTTGCAACAAGCCGCGTTGAATAGCCCCTACGCTGGCCGCGCTGATGTTGCCGTATTCGTTGGTGAAGTCTTTGGCGTTTTCACCCACGTGTTGCAGCATGGCGCGCAGGTCTTTCAAATCCAGTAACAGCAAGCCGTTGTCATCGGCTATCTTGAACACCAGGTTGAGCACGCCTGCTTGGGTGTCGTTCAAATTCAACATACGCGCCAGCAGCAAAGGGCCCATGTCGCTGATGGTGGCGCGCACCGGGTGACCTTGTTCGCCAAAGACATCCCACAGGGTGACAGGGTTGGCGGCAAAGCTTGGGGTGTCCAGGCCGCGCTCTTCCAAGGTGGACGCCATCTTGTCAGACAAACTGCCGGCTTGGCTCATGCCGCTCAAGTCGCCTTTGACATCGGCCATGAACACCGGCACGCCTATGCGCGAAAGGCCCTCGGCCATGGTTTGCAAGCTGACTGTTTTGCCGGAACCGGTCGCACCGGTGATCAAACCGTGGCGGTTCACCAGTTGCGGCAACAAAAAACAGGAACGTTTGCTGTTGCGGGCAATCAGTAACGGGTCTGACATGGCGGATCAGCGCAATGAGTTATCCGGGATGGGGGCGGATGCGTCGGTGTTGACGCGTCTGGCACCGTTGAAACGGTTGCGCCAGTAACTGTCTGACATATTTTCTATGCGTACTTCGCCACCGGCGCGAGGTGAGTGAATAAATTTACCTTCGCCGACATAAATGCCAACATGGCTGAAGGCTTTGCGCAAGGTGTTGAAAAACACCAAGTCACCGGGTTGCAATTCGGCCTTGTCTATGGTTTGGGTGGCAGCCGCTTGCGCCTTGGCGTTGTGAGGCAACACCAAACCCAGGGTGTTTTCATACATAGCGCGCACAAAACCGCTGCAATCAAAGCCGTTGCTGCTGGTGCCGCCGCGTTGGTAGGGCACGCCGAGAAAGCCCATGGCATTGACCACCAAATCAGATGCCTGGTGGCCGACAGATTTGCTGATATGAGAAATTTGAGACAAGACCAGGGACTGGTTGATGAAGCTTTCCAGATCGTCTTCTTGCGGCACCACGGGCGCAGCGCGGGCAGCGCCCAGGGACAAACACAGAATCAAAAGGAGTAGTCGCATAGTACGCATTCTAACGGCCAGGAGTTGAGCGCTTGCATGTCGCACAATCCTGCCATCTCTTTTTATTTGCGCTCAAGGAAAACCTATGTTTCGTGCTGTTGTTTTAGACAAAGAACCCGCTTTCAATGCCAGCGTCCAATCATTGGACGAGAGCCGCCTGCCGGATGCCGATGTGCATGTGCAAGTGGCCTATTCCACTTTGAATTACAAGGATGGATTGGCCATCACCAACAAAAGCCCGGTGGTGCGGGTCTGGCCGATGGTGGCCGGTATCGACGGTGCGGGTACCGTGATTGCTTCTACCCATGCGGGTTGGAAAGCCGGTGATCAATTTGTTCACAACGGCTGGGGCGTGGGCGAAACCCATTGGGGCTGTTTGTCTGAGCAGGCGCGTTTGAAAGGCGATTGGCTGGTGAAATTGCCCAAGGCCTTCACGCCTCGCCAAGCCATGGCCATAGGCACGGCAGGCTACACGGCCATGTTGTGCGTCATGGCACTCGAGCAACAAGGTGTGCAACCGGGTCAAGGCGAAGTGCTGGTGACCGGCGCTACCGGCGGGGTCGGCAGCGTGGCTGTGGCATTGCTCTCCAAATTGGGTTTCAACGTGGTGGCCGCCACCGGCAAAGCCAGCGAAGAAGCTTATTTAAAGTCTTTGGGTGCGCAAAGCATCATCGACCGCGCAGAGTTGTCCGCACCCGGCAAACCCTTTCAAAAGGAACACTGGGCAGGTGTGGTCGATGCGGTCGGCTCGCACACCCTGGCCAATGTGTTGGCGCAAACCCGTTACGGCGGTGCGGTCGCGGCCTGCGGATTGGCGCAAGGCATGGATTTGCCGACCACCGTCATGCCGTTCATCTTGCGCAATGTGCGTTTGATCGGTGTGGATTCGGTCATGGCGCCGCTGGCCTTGCGTCAGAAAGCCTGGGACAGGTTGGCGCAGGATTTGGACTTGGCCAAACTCGAGAGCATGATCGAAGAAATCACCTTGGATCAAGCGGTTGAAAAAGCCCATGCGCTGATGGCGGGCCAGGTGCGCGGTCGTGTGGTGGTGAAGATTTAAACCATGTTGCTAGACGCAGAAGACTCCCAACTCGTCCTGGTGGATTTCCAGGAACGACTCATGCCCGCCATGTTTCAAGGCGAGGCTTGTATCGCCAACGCCTTGAAACTGGCACAGGCTGCGCAAGTCATGCGCGTGCCGGTCTGGGGCACCGAGCAAAACCCGGGCAAGCTGGGCAGCAATCCGCCCGAGATGAAAGCCTTGTGCAGGCAAACACTGGCCAAAATGCAATTCAGCGCCTGCGAAGAAGGACTGGTGGAATGGTTGCGCCCCGAGGTCAAAACCAAACCGGCGGGCAATGCGCGCAGCCTGCCCAAGCATTTGCAAAAACCCGTGGCTGCCGAGCAAGTCCCTTCAAGCATTGTGCTCGCCGGTGTCGAGGCTCATGTGTGTTTGTTGCAAACCGCCTTAGATTTGCTGGAAGACGAGTTTGACGTGTGGGTGGTGACCGATGCGTGCACCTCTCGCACCGAACGCAACCGGGACGCGGCTTATGACCGATTGGCTGCAGCAGGCGCTGAATTGCTGACCACTGAAATGGTGTTGTTCGAATGGCTGCGCACCGCAGAGCATGAGCATTTCAAACAGGTACAAGCACTCATCAAATAAGAACGACAAGGAGACAGTTGTGACCAAGTACGCCAGTTTTTACCAACGCTCCATAGAAGACCGCGACGGTTTTTGGGCTGAACAAGCAGACTTGATTGACTGGCAGGTCAAACCTTCGCAAATCTGCGATTACAGCAAGCCGCCATTTGCCCACTGGTTTGTCGGCGGCACAACCAACTTGTGCCACAACGCGGTGGACCGGCATTTGAAAGACCGTGCCGATCAGCCTGCTTTGATTTACGTGTCCACCGAAACCGGTCAGGAAATCACTTACAGCTTTGCCCAGCTGTGCGACGAAGTGCAGCGCATGGCGGCCATTTTGCAAAGCTTGGGTGTGAAGCAGGGTGACAGGGTGCTGATTTACATGCCCATGATTGCCGAGGCGGCGTTTGCCATGCTGGCTTGTGTGCGCATAGGCGCGATTCATTCGGTGGTCTTCGGCGGTTTTGCTTCGCATTCGCTGGCCACACGGATTGACGACGCCAGCCCGGTGCTGATCATCAGTGCGGATGCGGGTTCGCGCGGCGGCAAGGTCGTGCCCTACAAACCCTTGCTGGATGAAGCCATATCTCTCAGCCAACACAAACCGTCGGCGGTCTTGATGGTGGACCGTGGTTTATCTGCCTTCACTTCGGTGCCGGGGCTAGACTACGCATACGCTGAACTGCGTCAGCAACACATGAACGCCAAAGTGGCTTGTGTCTGGCTAGACAGCGCGCACCCCAGTTACACCTTGTACACCTCTGGCACGACCGGCAAACCCAAAGGCGTGCAACGCGACACGGGCGGTTACACCGTGGCCTTGGCGGCCAGCATGCAGCATATTTTTGAAGGTCAGGCCGGTCAGGTGTATTTCAGCACCAGCGACATTGGCTGGGTGGTCGGCCACAGCTACATCATTTACGGCCCGCTGCTCGCCGGTATGGCCACGCTCATGTACGAAGGTCTGCCGACCCGACCGCACGGCGGTGTCTGGTGGGAATTGGTTGAAAAATACAAAGTCACGCACATGTTCAGCGCACCGACCGCGGTGCGGGTGTTGAAAAAGCAAGACCCGGCGCTGTTGTCTGCCTACGATATTTCCAGCCTCAAGGCTTTGTACTTAGCCGGAGAGCCGCTGGACGAACCGACCGCGCAATGGATTGCTGATGGTTTGGGCAAACCCATCATCGACAACTACTGGCAGACAGAAACCGGTTGGCCCATATTGACCGTGGCCAATGGCGTGCAAAAAATGCCGAGCAAATTCGGCAGTCCGGGTGTGCCCATGTATGGCTTTAACGTCAAACTGCTGAGCGACAGTACCGGCGAAGAGCTGACCGGCGCGCAGGAAAAAGGCGTGGTGGTCATAGAAGGCCCGTTGCCGCCGGGCTGTTTGCAAACCCTGTGGGGGGATGATGAACGTTTTGTCAAAACCTATTGGCAAAGCGTGCCCGGCAAGCTGGTGTATTCCACTTTCGACTGGGGTGTGCGCGACGAAGACGGTTATTTCTACATACTGGGGCGCACGGACGACGTGATCAACGTCGCCGGGCACCGCTTAGGCACGCGCGAAATTGAAGAAAGCATCTCCAGCCACCCGAATGTGGCCGAGGTGGCGGTAGTCGGCGTGGCCGATGCCTTGAAAGGCCAAGTGGCCATGGCGTTTGTCGTGGCCAAAGACACTTCCGCGCTGGGCGATGCAAATGCGCGTCTGAAACTGGAAGGCGAGATCATGAAACTGGTGGACAGCCAACTGGGCGCCGTGGCCAGGCCGTCGCGGGTGTTGTTCCTTAGCCTGTTGCCCAAAACCCGCAGCGGCAAGCTGCTGCGCCGCGCCATACAAGCGGTGTGCGAGAAGCGCGATCCCGGCGACCTGACCACCATCGATGACCCGACGCCCTTGCAGCAAATCAAGCAGCAACTGGACGTATGACCAGTTAGTGGCACAATGCGAAGTACA
>CANGCZ010000051.1 GCA_947452325.1 Comamonadaceae bacterium
CCAGCAAAACGTCGACCTGGTGCAAGTCGGCGCGTATGAACACGGCTCTAACCCTGAACTGGATGAAGCGATTCGTTTGAATGATCGCATCGTGGCTTTTTTGCGCCAGGACATGCACATCAGTCAGGACTACGACACCACGCGCTTGCAATTGCGCGAATTACTGAACCAACACTGAAAGCCATTGACCCATGAAGCCCCGCAGTTGCTGGTCCGTGCTGGCGAAAAAAGCCAAGGACGAAGAAGAAACCGCTCAAACCGCGGCAGCCAGAGCGCGCAACAAAGTGTTGGAGTTGCAACAAAGCCGACAGCGCATGGACGCTTTGTTGCAGGACTACAAGCAGCGTGCATTGGCTTCGCAAGCGCAATTGCAGTCCATGTCACAAACCACCAACAGCCGCCAGTTTTTGTTGCAATTGCAAAGCCTGGTCAACCGCGTTGACGAAGATTTGCGGGTGGCTTTGCGAGAGCTCGAGCAGGCCAAGGCCGTGTTGTTGCAAGCTACGCACCAGCGCATGAAGATGGAAACCATGCAGGAAAAAGATTTGCAAGCCGTGCAAACCTGGGAGCGTAAACGTGACCAGAAAGAAATGGACAGTTTGGGACTGACGCTTTACAACCTCAAGGCCTGACCCAAGCGGCTTGCAGCCAGTGCCAGTATTGCGGCCTGAATGCCCAAGGCATCATGGTGGTTGGTGTGTCGCTGCCGAACACCGTGCGTGTGGCATGGTCATGCCAAACCCCTTTGGCATTCAAGCGCCCCAGCAGTTGCTGGGCCGCATCCTCGTGGGATAAGACTTGTTGCTGTATGCGCACTTTCGCGCTTTCCTCAGGCAGTTCATCCATGCGTGACCAGGTCACGGTATCGTATGCGGGCAGTGCCATGCTGCTGTCTATGGGGCCGGAATACACATCGTGCAAACTGCCCCAACTGCGCCCGGCCAGCAGGTGTTTCAATTGCCCTAACTGACGCTCGGCCATGTCTTCATCGCCGAGCCGAAAGCTGACCTGTCCCAGCACATTGTCAAACCACAGACAGGCTTGCGGGTGTTGAGCCAACAGGCCTGGCAGTCCGGCAATCGCATCCTGTCGGTGGTAGCTCAGTTGCACGCCTTGTGCCTTGAGTGCACGCCCGTGTCGCAAACCGAACAACAGCGGCACCAGCGGATCAATGTCATAAATGTCTATGCGTTCAAAGCGCGCCAGCCAAGGTGTGGGCAGCATCCAACCGGCGCTGCAACCGATGAGCAGCAAGTGTGTTTGCGTTGGGTGAATATCTGCCAGAAAAGCCGCGATCAATTCACGCGTCGGCAGCCAGCGTTGCAGCGAACGGGCAGCGTGCACATGCCAGTTCAAGCCGCCGGTGCCACCGGCATTGGCCAGGTCTCTGAGCCAATTGGCCAAGCCGGCCTTGACCTGGTGCTTATTTTTCACACACATGCCGCATGATGGTGAACACCGGCGAGGCCGGTACCACTGCCTGCCATTCGGCGATCACGCCTTCGCTGGTCAATGCTTCGCCGCCGAGGTGCGCGCCGCTGTAAATGGCCAGTGAGCGGCTGCGTGCGAGCTTTTGCTGGCAATCGATATCAAACAACATGCGGCTGGACATATAGGTTTTGCCTTGGCTGTTTTTTTGCGGACGACGGTAATCCAGCATGGTCCAGACACGGCGCACATGACCGTCGTGTTCCAGCGTGGCGCGGTCGATGCCGAAGACCACATCGTCGGTCATGCCTATGTTGACCCAGTCGGCCGCGTTAACCGCTTGAACCATGAGACACACACAGGCCAAAACCATAGTTTTGAAAGATTTACGCATTTTTTTCAAATTGCCTCTTGCAGGATAGATAATGCAGACCATGCCAAACCATGACTGGGCTCAGTACTCTCTCAGTATGACATTCGTCTTGTTGCTGTTGGCGGCGGCTTTGTGGTGGCTGTCGCGTCGCAACAAGGGCTTTCTCCTCCCTGCTGCACAACGGCGTATTCAAATTCTAGAGGCCTACCCCATGGGCTTGCGCCACAAATTGCTGTTGGTGCAAGTAGATCAGCAAAGACTGCTGCTGGCGATCAACAACAACGACATACAAACCCTGCATGCCTGGCCTGCAGAACCCGCCACCCCTACCCAACCTGGTGTCAGTGATGCGCATTAAACATTTACTCCTGCCTTTGGTTTTGTTATGCATGCTTTGGTTGCCTGATTTTGTGTTTGCACAAGGTTTGCCGCTGATCAATGTGAATGCAGGCAAGGGCGGCCAGCAGTACAGCCTGACTTTGCAATTGCTGGGTTTGATGACGGTATTGACGGTGCTGCCGTCTTTGCTGCTGATGATGACTTCGTTTGTGCGCGTCATTATTGTGTTGTCTATCTTGCGTCAAGCTTTGGGCACGGCGCAAACCCCGCCAAACACAGTGTTGGTCGGTTTGGCACTGTTTCTGACCTTTTTCATCATGACCCCGGTGTTTGACGACGTGTACGCCAACGCCATCTCGCCTTACATGAACGGCACCATGCCGTTTGAAAAAGCCCTGGCCAAGGCCGAGGGGCCGGTGCGTGACTTCATGACTTTGCAAACGCGCGAGGATGACATCGCTATGTTTATGCAAATCGCTCAGCGCAAAGAAGTCGCCAGCGCCGCCGAGGTGCCCTTCACCACGCTGGTGCCAGCGTTTTTGACCTCAGAGCTGAAAAGCGCGTTCATGATCGGCTTCATGATTTACATACCGTTTGTGGTGATCGATTTGATCGTCGCCAGTGTGCTGATGTCCATGGGCATGATGATGTTGTCGCCCATGATCATTTCCATGCCGTTCAAGCTGATGCTGTTTGTGCTGGTCGACGGCTGGACCCTGGTGATGGGTTCACTGGCCTCGAGTTTTATTTTCAAATAAGGAGCTGACATGGATACAGCGATGGTGGTCGATCTGGGCCGGCAGGCTTTGTGGATGACGATGATTGTGTCGGCCCCCATGTTGATGGTCGGCCTGCTGGTCGGTGTGGTCATTGGTGTGTTTCAGGCGGCGACCTCTATCAATGAGCAAACGCTGAGCTTTATCCCCAAACTGCTGTCCTTGGGCTTGACCGCTTCGGTGTTCGGCGGTTGGATGATCAACACGCTGGTCGATTACACCAAGATCTTGTACGGCCGCATCCCCGGCTTGTTCGGTTGAGCGCCGCATGAACGTAGACATGCTCAATCTGGTCGACAAGTTTTATGCCTTGCTCTGGCCTATGTTGCGCATCTCCGCGTTTTTGATGTTCTCTTCGATTTTCTCCATCCGAGCGGTCAGCCTGCGCATACGCGTGACCTTGTCGCTGGTGCTGACTTTTTTTCTTTCCATGCAAATGGACATACCGCGCATAGACCCGGTGACAGCGCAAGGTTTGAAGGAAATATTCAATCAAATCTTCATCGGTTTTTCGATGGCCATGATCATGCAACTGGCAACGGCCGGCATAGTCATTGCCGGTCAGGCCGTGTCGGGTTCCATGGGCTTGTCCATGGCCACCATGATCGATCCGTCGCTTGGCAGCGTGCCGGTGGTGTCGCAGTTTTTCAATATCCTGGGCACGCTGGTGTTTTTGTCTATCGGTGGCCATTTGATTGTGTTTGGACTGTTGCTTGAGTCGTTCACGCTGTTTCCCATCGGCAAAACTTTGATGTCACAGGACTTGCTGGGCAAGATGACAGCCTGGGGCTCGATGATGTTTTTGTCGGCGCTGTTGATTTCACTGCCGGTGGTCATCACCTTGTTGTTTGTGAATATTGGTGTGGGCTTTATCACCCGGGCCGCGCCCAGTTTGAATATTTTCTCGGTCGGCTTGCCTGCTATTTTGATTGCCGGTTTCGTGGTGCTGTGGCTGGCTATTCCCAGCATCGTCAATCGCATCAGTTGGTTGTGGGTGCAGACATTCGGGCAGATGCGCGGCATGCTGCTGGGAGGCTAAGCCCATGGCTGACGACTCCGCAGAACGGACCGAAGAACCGACCGCGCAACGCTTGAGCAAGGCGCGCGAGGAGGGACAACTGGCGCGCTCGATTGAGTTGCCGACGGCTGCCGTGATGATCACCGCGACTTTGTTTTTCAGCCTGTCAGGCAATTACATTTTTCACCGACTGGGTATGCTGTTTACCTCGCAGTTGCAGTTTGACCGCAAGATCATGGACAAGGCCGAGTTGCTGCCGGGCATTTTTTTCCAATCCATCGTCGATGGCTATGTGTTGATCTTGCCTGTCATGACATTGCTGATGGTGGTGGCGGTGTTGTCTACGGTGCTGAGCGGCGGACTGGTTTTTTCTATTGGCATGATTGCGCCCAAATTCAGTAAGCTCGATCCCATGGCCGGACTCGCCCGGGTGTTCGGCACCAAGGCGCTGATTGACCTGGCCAAAGCCATCATCAAGTTTTTACTCATCACCATGATTTTGTGGGGCTGTGTGACCAACAACATTGATGACTTGGTGACCATCAACCGCATGGACCTGGGCACAGCGGTTCACCATGCGGGCAATATGATTCTGGACGCGTGTTTTTGGATGAGCATGGGTTTGCTGCTGATTGCGCTGGCCGATGTCCCCTTGCAGCATTACCAGACCCATAAGCGCCTGAAGATGACCCGCCAGGAAATCAAAGACGAGATGAAAAACTCAGAGGGCCGTCCCGAGGTCAAGGCCACCATCCGGCGGCGTCAGCGCGAGATGGCCAACAACCGCATGATGGACAAGGTCAAAGACGCTGACGTGGTCATCACCAACCCTCAGCATTTCGCGGTGGCCCTGAGCTACGACCCGAACTCAGATGGCGCGCCAACGCTGGTGGCCAAGGGTACAGACGAACTCGCCCAGCGAATCCGCAAAGAAGCCAAGGACGCCGGTGTGTATATATTTGAAGCGCCGGAACTCGCGCGCGCTTTGTACTTCACCACCAAGCTGGACGACTCTATCCATGAAGGCCTCTACCATGTGGTGGCCCAAGTGATTGCTTATGTGTTCAGTTTGAACCAGTCTTACGGCGGCGGCGAGACCATGCTCAAACCGACGCTGCGCATGCCTGACAATATGCGCTATGACGAAAACGGTTTTCTTTTTCAGTGATGACACGCTTCAAGCGACCCGAGCATGAGTGACTTTTACCAAAGCCCTGCCGACAAACTGCGCTTTGAAATACTGCTCAAGTCATTGCGCGAAGGCCGTTTGAACCTGGCCATTTTGGGCGATGATGAAATTGCACTGGCGCATTACGGCCGGCGTATTTTTCAGCATTTGCGCGAACAAGGTGAAGCCCATGTCGAGTTGTGGACCTCGGCTGACTCGGACCGCTTGGTCGACCGCTTCAATGAAATTTTGTCGACCTTGACGCTGGACCAGGCACTGGATAAATCCAACAAAGCCAGTCCCAAGCGCTTCATGATTTTTCCGGACACCCAGGGCATACAGGATTTCGAGTTGCAATTGCTGGCGCGGCTGGTCAATGGTTTTCCAGCCAGCAATATCAATGTGATTCTGCTGGTCAACAGCCAAAGCGCCTACGATAAAAAACTGTCGGCCTTTGGCAAAAACCTGTTGCAGTGGGTGCTCGAGTCCAAAGACCCGGCTCCCAGCAAACCGCAGCGGCTGGAAACTCTGGGCGATTGGCCGGGTGCGCAACAAGTTCCCTCTGAGAAAAAAGACGACAAGCGCCCGCCGCCGCCGCCTCTGCCGCCGGTGCCTGCGCCGCCGCTGGACATGGACGATGTGCGCCCGGGCAGTTCACCAGCGAATACCCCGCGCGAACCGGTGATGGGCGACCCGGTAGATCCGTTGCAAGCCTTGCCGACAGGCGAAGAGCTGGCCAAATCCTGGGAAGCCGACAGTCAGCCGTCGCGCCGCAGCGGTCAGTTTGCGGCCTTTTTGTTGCTGGCGTTGCTGCTCAGTCTGGGTATTTCCGGTTTTGTTTACAAGGACAGGTTGCAGCAGGAATGGCTCCATCTTCAAGGCTATTTGAACGGCGTCAAACCGCAACCGGCCGAACCGCCCAAAGCGCCGCCGCCAGCTCCGCCTGCGACGGTTTCCATGTCATCAAGCACCACGCCGCCGGTCAAGCCTGCCGAAGCGCTCAGCCCGGGCAAGGAAGAACTGGTGATGCCCGGCGCCGCCGACAAAGCGGCTGCGCCAGCACCCGCCCCGGAGGCCGCCAAGCCGGCTGAACCTGCCAAAGCCGTTGAAGCCGATAAAACCAAGCCGGGTGAACCCGCCAAAGCCGAACCGGTCAAACCTGTGGCCGCACCGTCCAAACCAGAGCCGCCTAAGCCCGAGCCACCCAAGCCTGCCGCAGAACCACCCAAGCCTGAACCGGTCAAACCTGCGGCCGCACTGCCCAAACCTGAGCCTCCCAAGCCGGAACCGGCCAAGCCACCGCCCAAGGCCTCAGACAAACCGCTGGACAAAGCCACCCAACCGGACAGCTCAGCCTGGGTCGAATCCTTGGATCCGAATGCCTGGGTGATGCAGCACGGCGCGTTTGACAGCTTGTCTGAAGCGCGTGCTTTCCAGTCCAGTGCACTGGGTTACAAGGCCGGCCAGGTGCTGTTCACCCAGCGCAAGGGCAGCAAGCCTTATTACATCTTGATCACCGGGCCGTATGCTGAAAAAGCCCAGGCCGAGGCCTTGATGAAGCAAAACCCGCCGCTGGCCAAGGCATGGTTGCGTTCGGCCAAATCATTGAAAGCACAGTTCCAGGAATAAGAAGACAGACGTTGATCAAGTTGTTGGTTTCGAGGTCGACATACACACAGGGAGTAAAAAATGAGCGAGAAACCTGCGATTTCTGATGATCCGCTGCCTGACGGCGAACTGGTGCCTGCCTTGCCTACCACTTCAGGGGCGCCGCAGGCCGGGCCCCAAGCGCATGCATCCGCGACTGATGACCACCAACCCCTGGGTCACGCCGATTTGCACGAACAATTGCCAGCGCCGCATTTGGACCAGGTGCCCGGCGGCTACGGCCATACCGATCCGGCCAGTCTGGCGGCAGGCATCAGCATTGACCTGCACGACCCGGATCTGAAAAAGGTCGACAAAGACTCGCTGAACCAGCCGATATGGAGCCAGTCCGGCGATCCTGGATCTGAGGGCGTGGCAGCGGCCGACGCTGCGCCTGCTGCGTCACCCTGGTCCCAAATGCCGCCGGTGCTGGCGCATCTTGCTCAAGTTGGACTGACTTCCGCCGATCAATGGGAAGAGCAAATACAACCACGCTTGCAGCAATTGCATGAAGACATCGCCCAGGTGCACGCGCAACTGGACGTGTTGGAACGCCAGAAACCTAAAAAATAGACTTCCTGAGGACAATCAACATGGCGCAAGATTCGAACAAAGCAGAAACAGCCGCTGACGACGGCGACTTTCTGCCCGATATGCCTGTTGAAACGGTGGACGAGAACGCCACCGAGACACTGGCCATCGGCCTGGAATCTTTGGAGGAACAGGCGCTGGACGGCAGCGAAGTGGCGCGCCAGATCGAAGAATTGACCGGGGTTGTCCTGAGTTCGGCGGAGGTCTCAACACGTTCAGCTGAAGTCGCCGCCAACATCAGCCACGAGATGCGCACCGTCATGAAGACGGTCAATGAGATGTCTTCCAAAAACATCTTGCATTCACGCATCATTCTGATTGGCCTCTTGAGTTTTCTGGTGATTGCCGTCGGTACGTTTTTCGCCATCTCCACGCGCTTGCAACAAAACATACGCCAGCTTGACAGCTTGTCGCTGGCGGTTGGCAAACGCGTGGTCGAGCTTGATGCCACGTTGGCCACTTTTGGAGACGCCACCCGTGGCCTGGGCGACACCACGGAAAAGCTCGACAGCATGGAGGAGCGGCAAATCAAACTGGATGAAAAATTCCAGGAAAAAATGGACTCGCTCGATAAAGTGTTCGTGAAAATGCCGGACCAGATCGCCGGGCAAGTCAACGGCCTGACAGACAAAAATTTGGACGCCAAGCTCAAGGATTTGCAAAAAAGCATACAGGCACTGGATACCAAGGTTCAGGCCTTGGCCAGCAAGCCCGCGCCGCCGCCACCGGCCGCGCCGGTGGTGAACAACCAGAAGGAAGTGATTGCTGAAATCCAGAAGCTGAAAAAAGACCTGGAAGCCGCCAATGCCGCGGCGACCGCAGCCGCCATCAAGGCCGCAGCCAAGGAACGTGAACGCGAAAAACCGCTGGACAAGCCGCTGATCATGCCGGCTCCGGCCCCGGCACCTAAACCGGCGCCTGTGGTGAACAAAGCAGCAGAAGCCAAGGCTGCGGCTGAACTCAAGGCCGCTGCCGATGCCAAAGCCGCTGCGGAAGCGCGTGCCGCCGCAGCAGAAGCCAAGGCGGCCGCCGAGGCCAAGGCTGCTGCGGAAGCCAGGGCCCGGGCTGCCGCCGAAGCCAAAGCGGCTGCAGAAGCACGCGCCGCATCGCAAGCACCGGCTCTGCCGCCGCGTGCCGCGCCTAAGGAAGACCGGGTCATCTTCCCGCGCCCGGCCAACGACAACTGAGTCTGATTCGGGTCAGGCGAGTTGAAAACTGGCCGCTTGCGATTTCGCCCAATAGCTCTTAAACGGTTCGGGCAACTTGCTGAAGTTGTCCTTTAACAAAGCACCGGCGCTCAAAGCCGGGTACATCTGAGCCAATGTTTGGGTTTCGTTGCCGCTTAAGCGGTGCGAGAAATGGTGAGCATTCACCTCATGCGGCGCATGCAAACCGGCGGCCTGCAACAGCTCCTGTAACGAGGCCAGCGTGTGGTGGTGAAAGTTTTTCACGCGCTCGGCTTTGGTGGGTACCACCAACGCCAG
>CANGCZ010000052.1 GCA_947452325.1 Comamonadaceae bacterium
GCGTGACCACACTATTACTTGTAATTCGCCACAATCAAGCCCATGGGAAATTTATATGTAGTGCGTCACGGGCAGGCCTCTTTTGGCGCTGATGATTACGACCAACTGTCTGCCTTAGGCCAGAAACAAAGCGTTCGCTTGGGCGAGTACTGGCGAGAGCGCGGCATACAGTTTGAGGCGGTTATCACCGGCAGCTTGAAACGCCACCGCCAGACTTGGGAAGGCATTCAACAGGGCTTGCAAGACACGCTGTTACAGCCTTTGGTGTGGCCCGGTTTGAACGAGTACGACAGCGAAGCGGTGATTCATTGCATTCACCCTGAGCCCTTGGCCAAACCGAACACACCCGAGTTGTACAAACACCACTTCGGTTTGCTGCGCAAAGGTCTGCACGAATGGATGCACGGTCGCTCACAACCTGTGGGTATGCCGACTTTCAAAGATTTTGTGCAAGGCATCAGCGACGCTTTGGCGCATGTCAGACAGCACCACACCGGGGATGTGCTGATAGTCTCTAGCGGCGGGCCGATCTCAACAGCGGTCGGCACCTTACTGGGTACCCCGCCAGAGAGCATGGTGGAAATGAACATGCGCATTCGCAATACCGCTGTCAGCGAGTTTGTGTACAGCCCCAAGCGCACCACACTGGTCAGTTTCAACACCATCAACCATTTAGACGCACAGGCTTACAGGGACTGGGTGACGTTCACCTGAAGTTGGTTTGCACAGGTCAGTGGCAATCGTACAAACTGCCTTGTACGGCTAAGGCCATCACCTCATCAACACTCTGCTTTAGGTTAAATCAGCGGCTCAAACTGAACCAACTCTTGCAGCAACTTGCCCAGTTGCACACCTACCGCATCCAGTAAGGCCTTGCCTTTGTCGGCCGTCGCCAACGCGGCGTTTCCAGCCGCACCATGCGGGTTGTAGTCTTGCATATGCCAACCCAGCTTGGCGCTTTTGCCGTCACCCAGCAAAGTGAAACGGGCGGCACGGTCTTCAGACGCAGAAGCGAAATGTTGAGCTTCATCCATGCGCACTTTGTGCGGGGCAATCGCCAGCATCAGCGAGGTTTCCATGTCGCCACCGTGCACGCCGAAGCGGTGTTCGTGCTCTCCAAATACATCCCAAGGCGCACCCAAAGGCAATTGGTACCAATGGCTTGAAAAAACCGTGAGGCCGCAGTGTCCGCGCAATTCACGCGCGACCACATCCATCAAACCGGCATTACCGCCGTGTGCATTGAACATCAGCAATTTTTTGATGCCGGTGCGCGCCACGCCTTCGCCTATGTCACACCATTGTGAAATGAGATGCGCCGGTGACAGACTGAGCGTGCCGTCATACGCCAAATGCTCGCTGCTCAATCCCACAGTTTGCGTGGGCAGCACCAGCACCGGATCGGTCGGCTGTAAATGCGCCAGGGCAGCGGCCAGCATGGCATTGACCAAATCGGTATCCACCGACAGCGGCAAATGCGGCCCGTGTTGCTCGGTAGCACCCAAAGGCAACACCGCCACCGTGTGCAGCGGGTCGAGCTCGGAAAAATCGGTGCTGACGCAATCAGCCCAGTAACGCGGTAATACCTTCATGCACAGCATCTTAAGCGCTTGGGTAACATGGGCTTTATGCATGCCTTTAAGACTGATATTCGCCACACTTTTTACGCCCTGACGCTTTTGTTGAACAGTGCGTTCGCATGGGCACAAACCACACCCTCCGCCGTGGTGACCACACCGCAAGTGCGTGCCGAGTTGATGGCGCATGCCCCGCAAGGCATGCAAGCCGGACAGCCGCTGTGGCTGGGTTTGCAGCTGACCCACCAACCCGGTTGGCATACCTATTGGCTAAACCCGGGCGACAGCGGACTGGCCACTCAGTTGAGTTGGCGATTACCGGACGGCATGCAAGCCGGTGACACGCTGTGGCCACAGCCGCACATGATTCCTGTCGGCGACATGGTCAACCATGGTTTTGAAGGTACGGTGTTGTTGGCCGTGCCGGTGAGCATAGACAAGTCATTCAAGCCCGGCGCCGCCGAAGTGCGGCTGCAGGCCGACTGGCTGGTGTGCAAACAAGAATGCATTCCGCAAACCGGGCAATTTGTATTGAAACTGGCTGCAGCCACCAGCATTGCCAATCACAGCATGGTGTTTGAACAATTGCTGGGCACACAAGCCTTGGCCTTGTCACCATCCACACAAACCGCAGAGTTGGGTGCGCAAGGGCTGCATCTGCCATTGCGTGGTTTGCCTGCTGAAGTGCATGGCCATGCATTGAAAGCCTTTGCCGAATTGCCCGAGGTACTGGCCAGCGGCTTGGGCATGAACGGCGGCGGTGAATGGGTCAATGGCGTCTGGCACATGACCGCGCCCTTGCACCGCATGCGCAGCACCGAACCCCGGCAACTTGGGTTGTTATTGGTTGACGATAGCGTTTCGCCGCCCATGTCATGGCGTGTCAATGTGAAAATCGAAGGCCCATGGCCTACAGAGCCCACACCGTCTGTAGCGCCTGTGCTGCAGAAACCAACTGTGGCGGCCAATTCACCGGCCGCTTTCGCTGCCTTGATGGGCAGTTTGCTGGGCGCGTTCATCGGTGGCTTGCTGCTGAACCTGATGCCGTGTGTCTTACCTGTCCTGGCCATCAAAGTGTTATCACTCAGCAAAGCGTCTATCAGCGCGTCTCAACGGCGCGGCTTAGGCAGTGCTTATGCCGCAGGCGTACTCGTCAGCATGCTGGCTTTGGCTTTGCTGGTCATGGGTTTGCGCGCCGCCGGTTCGCAACTCGGCTGGGGCTTTCAATTGCAATCGCCTTGGCTGGTGGCGGCGCTGTCGCTGTTGTTCACTTTGATCGCCATGAATTTGTTCGGCGTCATCGAGTTGCGCGGCAACTGGACCAGCGGTATGGCGGCGCAAATAGCCAGCCACCCGCTGGCAGATGCTTTCCTCTCCGGCGTGCTGGCCGTGGTGGTGGCCGCGCCTTGCACCGCGCCTTTCATGGGCGCGTCTGTCGGTGTGGCGTTCACCCTGCCCGCCTGGCAAGGTTTGCTTATTTTTGTCTCCTTGGGCTGCGGTCTGGCGTTGCCATTCACGCTCAGTGCCTGGTTGCCAGCCACCGCGCGCTGGCTGCCGCGTCCCGGCGCATGGATGCAGGTATTGCGGCAAGTGCTGGCGTTTCCCATGTTGTTGACCGTGGTTTGGCTGCTCTGGGTGTTTGCCAAACAAACCAGTACAGATGCAGCCTCGGTGCTGCTGGCCGCGCTGGCATTGGTCAGCGGTTTGGTCTGGTCGCTGGGTTTGCCGGGGCGTACCGCAAATCTGGTGTGCTTGCTGTTTGCCGCCAGTTTGGCGGGCTTGCTCTGGCTGGCACAGCCGGTCTTGCAAAACACGGGCTTTGCTGACAAACAAACCACGGCGGCTGACACACGCTGGCAAGCATGGTCTGAGGCTCGGGTCAGCCAAGCGCTGCAGGACGGCCAGCCGGTGTTCATCGATTTCACTGCGGCCTGGTGTGTGACTTGTCAGGTCAACAAACAAACCACTTTGCGTGATGAAGGTGTATTGCAAGCATTTGCAAATAAAAATGTGCTGCTGCTGCAAGCAGACTGGACCCGGCGTGACCCGGCCATCACCCAGGCCTTGACCGCCCTCGGACGCAGCGGTGTTCCTGTTTATGTATTGCAGGCTCCGGGCAAGTCGCCGCTGGTGTTGTCTGAGTTACTCACCCCGGACGCAGTGCTCAAGGCATTGGCTGATTTGCCTTAATTGGAAAATTGGAAAATTGGGGTCAGGTTCCAATTAATTTGAAAATTGGGGTCAGGTTCCAATTAATTTCACTTCAGGACGACTTGGAGGGGGCGTTTTTTCGAGCGAAAGCGCAGAAGAAAATCGCACCGGATGGGTCGGCCTAAGCGTGAATTCCATTGGCACGCGAGTCTTCAAACTTCGAACGCAGACAAATGGGGAATACACCCGAGAATAGTGTCAATCTACCCTGTCACAATATCTCCATGACTACCCCATTACTCAACGACAGCTTCCTCAAAGCCTGCCTGCGTCAGGCCACCGATCACACCCCCGTCTGGCTGATGCGCCAGGCCGGCAGGTACCTGCCCGAATACTGCGCCACCCGCGCCAAGGCCGGCAGTTTCATGGGCCTGGCCACCAATGTGGATTACGCCACCGAAGTCACGCTGCAGCCGCTGGACCGCTACGCGCTGGACGCCGCCATTTTGTTTTCGGACATCCTCACCGTGCCTGACGCCATGGGTTTGGGCCTGAGCTTTGCCCAAGGCGAGGGACCGAAGTTTGAAAAAGTCGTGCGTGACGAAGCAGCCGTGGCAGCGCTGGCTGTGCCCGATATGCACAAACTGCAATATGTGTTTGACGCCGTCACCTCCATCCGCAAAGCCTTGAACGGCCGGGTGCCGCTGATAGGCTTTTCCGGCAGCCCCTGGACGCTGGCCTGCTACATGGTCGAAGGCGGCGGCTCGGACGATTACCGCCTGGTCAAGTCACTGATGTACAGCCGCCCGGACCTGATGCACCGCATTCTGGCCATCAACGCCGACTCGGTCGCTGCTTATTTGAATGCACAAATCGACGCCGGTGCCCAAGCCGTGATGGTGTTTGACAGCTGGGGCGGGGTGCTGGCCGATGGTGCTTTTCAGCAATTCAGTCTGGCTTACACCGAGCGTGTGCTGGCACAACTCAAACGCAGCCATGAGGGCCACATCATCCCGCGCATTGTGTTCACCAAAGGCGGCGGCTTGTGGCTGCCCGAGATGAAGCACCTGGATTGCGAGGTGCTGGGACTGGACTGGACCATGAACCTGGGCACGGCACGCCAATTGGTCGGCGGGCAACCAGGCGGCCCCGGCAAAGCCTTGCAAGGCAATATCGACCCCAACATTTTGTTTGCACCGCCGGCCAATATTGCCGCTGAAGTTCACCGGGTGCTGGACAGCTTCGGCCAACCACATACCGACACCACGACCACCGGCCCGACACACATCTTTAACTTGGGTCACGGCATCAGCCAATTCACCCCGCCGGAACATGTCAGTGCCTTGGTCGATGCAGTGCACAGCCATTCCAAAGCCATGAGAAAACTGACAAATTGACACACACATGCTCTCAGTTGCTTGTCATGATTGTTAACTTATGCACAAAATTTCAGCTTCGGCTAAACCAACGGCTTACATGTAGAAATTATTTGTGATTGCTGCAGTTTTTTCGTAAGTTGTTGATTTTGAACAAATGAAGCGGTTGCCGAATTTTCGGGCATTGTGTTCAAAGCCTTGATTTATCGGGCTTTCAGCCTCAGTCTGGCAAGCTGTCAACAAAGTTATCCACAGAAATTCTGGATGAATTTCAAAATCCTTGTCAATCAACCACTTAGGCCGATGAATGAAGTTTCTCCTGAATAACAGCGCGCAACTGCGGGCTTGACATGCAGCAAAAATTGCTGGTGCTGGTGTCCACCCCGGCTTACAGCCGCCTATACGGGCCGCTTGTTTATTTAAGTGATCAGATGCTGCCCCCTGGCACCTTGGTGCGGGTGCCCTTGGGCTCGCGTGAAACCCTGGGCCTGGTCTGGCCTGGCGACATCACTGCCAATGGTGTGGAGGAACCGACAAACCTGCGCCCGGTACTGGAGACGCTGGACAACATTGGCCAGTTACCCGGCCATTGGATGGAATTGATGGCTTTTGCCGCCCACTACTACCAGCGTTCTGTGGGTGAATTCGCTCTGGGCAGCCTGCCGCCGCAGTTACGCGACTTGAGCCAGGTGCAGCTAGAACGAAAGCTGAACAAACGCGCCAAGCTCTCTCGCAGCACCGAGGAAGCCGCACCCGCCAAGCAGCAATTGCCTGTGCCAACGCCCGAACAGTCGCAGGTACTGGCACGCATGGCCGTCGAACAAGGGCCGTTTGTGCTGCACGGCAACACCGGCAGCGGCAAAACCGAGGTGTATTTGCGCCGTGCCGCCGAGGTGTTGGCGCACAACGCACAGGCGCAAGTGCTGATGCTGGTGCCCGAAATCAATCTGACGCCACAACTTGAAGAACGGGTGCGCCAGCGCTTCTCACATTTGGGCGAAGACGCCATCGTCTCCATGCACAGCGGCATGACCCCGGCGCAACGCTTAAACAGCTGGTTGTCTGCCCACACCGGCCAAGCACGCTTGGTGCTGGGCACGCGGCTGGCGGTGCTGGCATCCATTCCCCATTTGAAATTGATTGTGGTGGATGAAGAACACGACCCGAGCTACAAACAACAAGAGGGCGCACGCTATTCGGCGCGCGATCTGGCGGTTTACCGGGGCCAGTTGCAACACGCGCAAGTCATTCTCGGCTCGGCCACGCCGTCGCTGGAGAGCTGGCACCACAGCCGCGCGCCAGTCGCCAGTGAAGCCGCGCCGCGCTATGTGCGTTTGTCCATGCCCAGTCGCATAGGCTCAGGGCAATTGCCGGTGCTGCGCCGGGTTGACATGGGCAAACAAGCGCGCAAAACGCTGGTGTCTGCACCCCTCTTGGATGCCATGCGCGAACGCATTGCCCGACGCGAGCAAGTGTTGGTCTTGCTCAACCGGCGCGGTTATGCACCGGTGCTGCATTGCCATGCCTGCGGCTGGAAAAGCGAATGCCCGCATTGCAGCGCGTACCGGGTGTTTCACAAATCCGACCGCAGCCTGCGCTGCCACCATTGCAGCCTGACGCAAGCCGTGCCGCGCGCCTGCCCTTCCTGTGGCAACCAGGACATAGGCGCTTTGGGCCACGGCACGGAAAAAATCGAAGAACATTTGGCAGAACTGTTGCAGGATATGCAACGCCCTGACGGCATGCCTTTGCGCATTGCACGCATAGACGCCGACACCACACGCGGCAAAGGCGAACTGGTGCGCCAACTCGCCGAGGTGCATGACGGCGATGTGGATGTGCTGGTGGGTACGCAAATGGTGGCCAAGGGACACGATTTCCGTCGGGTGACCCTGGTGGCCGCGCTCAACCCGGACGGTGCTTTGTTCAGCGCCGACTTTCGCGCACCCGAGCGTTTGTTTGCTTTGTTGTTGCAAGCCGCCGGGCGCGCCGGGCGGGATGCTGCGCTGAGCCGTGATCAAGCCTGTGAAATGTGGGTACAAACCTTTCACCCGGCACACCCGCTGTTTGAGAGTTTGAAGCAACATGATTTCGCCGGGTTCGCCGAGCAACAGTTGACCGAACGGCAGCAAGCGGGCCTGCCGCCGTTCAGCTTTCAAGCGCTGCTGCGCGCCGAAGCCCGGACACAAGAAGCCGCTCAAGCTTTTTTGAACGCGGCCAAGCTCAATGGTGAGTCCTGGCTGGCCGAGCAAGCGGTGTCGGTCAGCGTCTACCCGGCGGTACCCATGAGTCTGCAACGGGTGGCTAACGTCGAACGTTCGCAAATGCTGGTCGAATCGCATTCACGCCGGGCATTACAGACTTTTTTAAGCCATTGGCAAAACGATTTACACGGATTGCGCGTTCTACACAAAAGCGTGATCCGCTGGGCCATAGATGTAGACCCGCTGGTGATCTGACCCCCTGTTGGCAGGCACCACACTTTGCCAGACTAGAACAGCGAACTCAGGTTTTGAAAAAAGACACCCAGGCGGAAAAGCTGGGGAAGGCCAGGGCGGTGGTCAGCAAAATCACCCGGGTGATGCGTGCGCTGTCGGCACCGAAACGCTCGGCCAGCAACGCGGTGTTGCTGGCGCTGGGCAACGCAGCCACCAACACCACCGTGGCCACAGCATCCATACCCAAAGGCAAGCCGGCCTGTATCAAAACCCAAGCCAAGGCACCGGCCAGCGCCGGGTGCACCAGCAATTTCACCAAGGTCAGCAACACATCGGTACCGCCGGTTCGCAACTGCCACCAATGGCTGTTCTGCGCCTGTGCAGGTCTGACCAGCACCGCGCCTATGGTGAACAAAGCCACCGGGGGTGCCGCTGCTGCCAGCAAACCCACGGTGTTGTTCAACATGGCGGGCAACGCCCAGGCATTGGCAGAAAACAATGCACCCAAGCCTATGCCCCAGGTCAAGGGGATGCTGAGCACGCTTTTCAGGGCCTGCAAGCCGGCACTGCGCACCCCGTGCTCCTCGGCGTGGTCCAGCCTGGATATGGCGATGCACACGGAACTGGTGAAAAACACATCCACCAAAATGGTCACGATGGCCGTGCCGACTGCCGCAGGACCGAACAAGTTCAGAAGCAAAGGCAAGCCCATGTAGCCGGTGTTGGGAAACGCCACCGCCATGGTGCCAAAGGCTGAATCGTTCCAGTTGTGGCCGCCGCGTCGCAACAGCCCTGTTCCCAGGCACAGCATGCAAACCGCACTCAAGGCATACAAGAGTGCCACTGCCGGATTGAACAGTTGTGCCACCGGTGTGCTGGCGCCAAATCGAAACAACATGCAAGGCAGGGCGAAATACAGCACAAACACATTCAGACCCGGAATAGCGGCCAAGGGCAGCCAGCCGCGCCGCGCCGCCAGGTAACCGGCGAACACCAGCGCAAAAAAAGGAAAGGTCACCGTCAATATCGTCAGCATGTGGCGGATTGTCCTCGCTATGATCAGCGGCTTTGCCTGTCACGCTGCCTCGCCTGTCGCCTGCATGTCTGCTTCACTCAATCTTCCTCAGCTCGAAGCGGTTCACCATGTGCAAGGGCCGTGTCTGGTGCTGGCCGGTGCCGGTTCC